>JBEAWD010000130.1:0-7610 GCA_041160585.1 Pseudomonadota bacterium
ATCGAAGGCGATGTTGATGCCGCCCAGGTCGGAGATGTTCTCACCCAACATCTGACGGCCATTGATGCGCAGGCCCGGCAGCACTTCATAGCGGCTGTAGAAGTCGGCCACCCGATCGGCGCGCGCCTTGTAGGCGGCTGCGTCTTCGGGTGCCCACCAATCCTTGAGGTTGCCCACCGCGTCGTACTGGCGGCCGCGGTCGTCGAAGTGGTGGATGATCTCGTGCCCGATGACCATGCCGATGCCCCCATAGTTCGACGCATCGCTGGCCTTGGCATCGAAGAACGGCGGCTGCAGGATGCCGGCCGGGAACACGATGCGATTCTGGCCTGCGGCAAAGGCGTTGACGATGTGGGGCGAGGTGTCCCAGCGGTAGCGGTCAGTGGGTTTGGGCAGGTCGGCCAAGCGCTGGGCATGGCCCCAGGCCTGCACCTTCATGAAGTTGCCGGCCGGATCCTTCGGGTCCAGCACCAGGGCGCTGTAATCGGGCCACTTTTCGGGGCCGCCGATCTGGGCGCCCATGGCGGCCAGCTTCTCCTGCGCGCGTTGTTTGGTGGCGGCCGACATCCACGGCAGGCCGTCGATGCGGGTGCGCATGGCTGCGCGCACGTCCTCGATCATGCGGTTGGCGCGGGCCTGCGCTTCGGGCGAGAAGGATTCCCGCACAAAGAGTTCACCCAGCGTTTGCGCCAGCGGCTCCCACCCAGTGCGCCCGCCGATCAGGTTGATGAGCTGCTCCTGTCGCGGATTGGCCTTGGTCAGGCCACGCTGCACGCGCTCCTTCCAGTCGAAGGAGGCCGTCTGGAAGGGCTCGTCCAGCCATGGCGACAGGGCGTCCAACAGGCGCACGCGCAGATAGGTCTGCCAGGTGGCCAGGGGTGCGTCTTGCGCAAGGCGCGCGGTGGCCTGCGCGTGACGCGGCTGGGGCAGCATCAGGTCCTGGTCGCTCCGCAGTCGCTCGGGTGTGGCGCCCGATGCGCGCGCCCAGGCCGTCCAGTCCAAGCCAGGCGCTTCGGCCTGCAGGGACTGCAAGGTGCGGCGGTGGTTGGTGGCTTGCGGGTTGCGGCGCTCCACTGCGGTCAGCATGGACTCGGCCAGTTGCTTCTCGAAGGCCATGAGCGCATCGAGTGAGGCATCGTCGTGCGCGGCGCCGGCCAATTGCAGCAGCTGTCGCGCGTAGGCTCGGTAGGCGTCCTGAAGTCGTTTGGAGGTGGCGTCGGTCTTGAGGTAATCGTCACGGTCGGGCAGCCCGATCCCGCTGCCGCCGATGCCCACGATGTGGCGGCGCACATCCTGGTTGTCGGCCATCACCGACATCCCCAGGGGGCCGCCCAGGCGGTGGCGGGTGAATTCGGCCAGCAAGGCAGGCAGCTCGGCGCGGTCCTTGAGGCCATCGATGCGCTGCAGCAGTGGCTGCGCCGGCCTCAGACCGGCGGCCTTGGCGGTTGCCGGGTCAAGGGCGCTGCCGTACCAGGTAGCCAAGAGCCTTAGGCCTGGGGTGTTCTGCTGTTGGGGTTCGGCCAGCAGCTTGTCCAGGGCGCGGATCAGCAGCCGGGTGTTCGAGATCGCCAACTGGTCGAAGCTGCCGATGCGCGCACGGTCGGCCGGCAATTCTGTGCTGTTGATCCATTGCCCATTGATGTGGGCGTAGAAGTCGGTGCAGGCCGATGCCGTGGGCTCGGTGGCGAGCACCGCAGGCGAGGTGGCCACCGCGCAGGCCGCGGCCATGCCGATGCCCAGGGCCTTGAGATGGGATTGGAGCGGGTTGGTCTTCATGGGGCAAGCATAGCGCTGCAGCCGCGGCGACAATCTCGCCATGCAAATCGTCGGGGTTCCTTCCACCGCCTGGCCTGCACGAATCGGCCGTCTGCTGTTGGTGACCGTGCTGGGTTTTGCCTCCGGCTTGCCGCTGGCCCTGACGGGCCAGGCCTTGCAGGCTTGGATGAGCGTGGAGGGTTTGGACCTGGCTGCCATTGGGTTTCTGAGCCTCGTGGGCCTGCCCTACACCTTCAAGTTCCTGTGGGCGCCCCTGATCGACCGCTTTGACCTGCCGGTGCTGGGCAGGCGTCGCGGTTGGATGGTCTTGACGCAGGTGCTGCTGGCCGCTGCGCTGTGGGGCTTGGCGCAAACCTCGCCGGTGCACCAGTTGAAGCTGTATGCCGCCTTGGCGGTGCTGGTGGCATTCCTGTCGGCCTCGCAGGATGTGGTGATCGACGCTTACCGCACCGAACTGCTGAAGGCCGATGAGCGCGGAATGGGCGCATCGCTGAACGTGATGGGCTACCGCATGGCGATGATCGTCAGCGGTGGGCTGGCCTTCATCTGGACCGATGCACAACAGGGCGGCGGCTGGAGTTGGCCGCAGGTCTATGAGCTGATGGCGCTGTTCATGCTGGGGCTGGCCGCCTTCAGTGCGGTGTTCACGCCAAGGGTCGGAGGGCAAGGCTCACAGGCCTTGCCCGCATCCAGCGCGGGGCGTGACCTGATGGGCTTTGTGGCGGTCATGCTGGCGGTGGCGCTGGGCGTGGTGCTGACGGATCGCTACGGCCAAGCGGTGGCACAGGCCATGGTCGGCCCCATCCTGGAGGGCTCGTCGATGGCCGTACCCTTGCAGGCCAAGTGGGTGAGCCTGGTGTCGCTGCTGTTGGGCCTGGGCCTGACCATCCCCCTGGCGGCCTGGGCCGCACGTGCCGCGGGCTTCGCCACGCTGCTGTCGGGCTTGTCGAACTACTTCGCGCAGCCCCGTGCCTGGGCCTTTCTCGGGCTCATCGTGCTGTACAAATTGGGCGACGCCTTTGCGGGGTCGCTGATGACGCCCTTCCTGCTGAAGTCGATGGCTTTTTCGAGCGCCGAGGTGGGCGTGGTGAACAAGGTGATCGGCCTGTGGTTGACCATCGGCGGCGCGCTCTTGGGCGGAGCGTTGATGATGGGGCTTGGGTTGTGGCGGGCGCTGTTGGGCTTTGGCGTGTTGCAGATGGCCAGCAACCTGGGTTTGTGGTGGCTGGCGGCCAATGGCAAGGGTTCATTAGGCTGGGTGATGCTGCCGGCTTTCGATTGGGGTTTCGTGAAGCTGGCGGCCGCCACACCGGTGGACGGCAGCCTGCTGATGGTGATCGCCTTCGAGAACCTCAGCGGCGGCATGGGCACGGCCGCCTTCGTGGCCTTCCTGATGAGCCTGTGCAACCAGCGTTACACCGCCACGCAGTTCGCGCTGCTCAGCGTCTTCGCCTCCGTGGGGCGAGTGTGGGTGGGGCCCATGGCAGGGGTGCTGGCGGAAAGCATCGGCTGGCCGGTGTTCTTCCTGCTCAGTACCGCGCTGGCCTTCCCCGGCCTTTGGCTGCTGTGGTGGTTGCGGTCGGAGGTGCGTGCACTCGAAGGCCCCTCGGCGGCACAATCAGCGACTTGAACTTCTGGGTATGCGACCCGATCTGAACGGCCATGAGCGATCAACTGCGTGACCTTCGCCCGCTGCGAGGAGCCGGTGTGCAGACTGCGGCGGCGGATGCGGCCGCGGGTTTCAGGACCGATGGCGACATCCCGCTGCCGCCCATGGTGGCCGCGCGCGCGTGTGCCTGTGGGGCGAGCGTGACGGCCCACCGGCCACATGCGCGTGCCGATCTGGGCTGTGTCCTGCATGGCCGGCGCCTGTTCACCGGTTTGTTCGCCGCATCGGCAGCGGGCCTGGTGCCGGGTTGGGCCTGGGCGCAGTCGGCCCCACCGGCACCGCCGGTGGATGAAGGCCTGCGCAAGGAGGTGGGCAAGACCTCGGTGTTCGTCAACGCCATTCCGCCCGAGCAGGTCGAGCAGGCTGCTGCGCAGCAGTTTCGGCAGATGGCGCGCGAGGCGCAGCAAAAGAACCAACTCGCGCCACCGGACCATCCACAGGTCGTGCGTCTGCGCGCGATCGCCCAGCGCATCATTCCGTTCGCCCCCGCCTGGAACCCCCGTGCGCGGGAGTGGAAGTGGGACGTGCAATTGTTCGGCAGCGCTCAGGTCAACGCCTTTTGCATGCCCGGGGGAAAGATCGCCTTCTACTGGGGCATCCTGTCCAAGCTTCAGTTGAGCGACGACGAAGTGGCCATGATCATGGGTCATGAGGTGGCGCATGCCCTGCGTGAGCACGCGCGCGAGCGCATGGGCAAACAAGCGGCCACGCGCCTGGGCGCCAACCTGGTGTCCTCGTTGTTTGGCCTGGGACAGTTGGGTGACCTGGCCGTGGGCATGGGCGCGCAGCTGCTTACCCTGAAGTTCAGTCGCGACGACGAAACCGAGGCCGACCTGGTGGGGCTGGAGCTGGCCGCGCGGGCCGGCTACAACCCCGAGGCCGGCGTGACGCTGTGGCAGAAGATGCTGCAGGCCAACAAGGGCGCCCCCCCCGAATTCATGAGCACCCACCCGGCGGGTGATTCGCGCATCCAGGACATCCAGAAGGTGCTGCCCAGGGTTCAGCCGCTGTATGCCCGTGCGCCCAAGCCCGAGCAGGTCTTCGGCCCACCTTCGGGCAGCAAGGGCTGACAGGGCAGCCAGGGTTGCGCGTGCGAGCCTAGGTGCCGCCCACGTAGGGGTTCTGGCGCCGCTCGCGGCCGAAGGTGCTCTCGGGCCCGTGTCCGGGGATGAACACCGTGTCATCACCCATGGGCCACAGCCGTTGGGTGATGCTATCGATCAAGGTGTCGTGGTCGCCGCCAGGGAAATCGGTGCGGCCGATGCTGCCGGCGAACAGCACATCGCCCACGAAGCAGCGCTTGGCTTGCGGAGAAAAGAACACCACATGGCCCGGTGTGTGGCCCGGGCAATGCCGCACCTGCAAGGTGCAGCGACCGATGGTGACGGTGTCGCCATCGGAGAGCCACTGGTCGGGCTTGAACATCTCGGCCTTGGGGAAGCCGAAATGCACGCTTTGCTGCGGCAGCCCGTCGATCCAGAACTGGTCGCCGGGGTGAGGGCCGATGATGGGCAGTTGGTCCTCGCGCGCGAATTGGCCGGTGCCACCGGCATGGTCGATGTGGGCGTGGGTGAGCCAGATCGCCTTGATCGTGAGGCCGCGCGCCTGGGCGGCGGCGCGAATCCTGTCGAGTTCACCACCCGGGTCGATGACCGCAGCGTCGTTCGTTTCGTCGCACCAGACCAGGGAGCAGTTCTGCTGGAAGGCGGTGACGGGGAGCGTTTCATACCGAAGCATGCGGCATTATCGCCACCGCCCTGCGCTCACTGAATCGACAGGCGCTTGGTGCTGCCCGCAGCTTTCTTGGGCAGTTTGAGCGTGAGAATGCCGTCTTCGTAACGCGCATCCGCCTTGGCCTCGTCCACGGGGCAGTCCAGCGTGAACGAGCGGCTGGCATAGCCCTCCTGCCGTTCCTTGAACAGCATCCGCCCGTCTTCGCTCTCCTCCTTCTCGGACTTGGTCTGGGCACTCAGCGTGACCTGGCTGCCATCGATGCGTACGTCGATGTCGTCCTTGCGTACACCGGGGATGTCGGCCTTCACGAGGTAGCTGTCGTCCTGTTCGGATAGGTCGATGCGCATGCGCGGCGCTCCATCGAGCAAGCCTACGCGCCACGGGCGCATCAGGCCGCGCAGGGTGTCGTCGAAGGGGTCGCGCAGGAAGGGGTCCAGCAGGCGAAGTTCATTCATGACTTGGTTCCTTTCATGGAAAGTGGTGAAGGGACTAGGGCAGCCGCCCTGCCAGCCGATGGTGCAACGGCCCTGCGCGGTGCGGCTTGCGCGTGCGCAGCTGAGGCCCTCGTTACACTGGCTGCACATGGAACCCTTCTTCGTCTCCATCGGCGTGGTGGCCCTGGGCGAAATGGGCGATAAGACCCAGTTGCTGGCCATCGTGCTGGCCGCGGCCTTTCGCAAGCCCCTGCCCATCATCGCGGGCATCTTTGTGGCCACCGTGCTCAACCATGCGGCCGCAGGTGCCGTGGGGGGATGGGTGGCGCAGCAGCTCGGCCCGGATGTGCTGCGCTGGGTGATCGGCCTGTCGTTCCTGGCCATGGCCGGCTGGATGCTGGTGCCCGACGAGATCGATGAGGAGACGGCAGCCGGCGGCCAACGCTTGGGCGTCTTTGGCACCACGCTGGTCGCATTCTTTCTGGCCGAGATGGGCGACAAGACCCAGATCGCCACCGTGGCCTTGGCGGCGCGCTACACCGAAGTGGTGCAGGTGGTGCTGGGGACCACGCTGGGCATGATGCTGGCCAATGTGCCGGCGGTCTTCCTGGGTGACCGCATTGCCAAGGCGGTGTCGATGCGCTTGGTCCAAGGGATTTCCGCGTTGATCTTCGCGGTTCTGGGTGTGCTGACCTTGCTCAACGTGGGACAGTTGTTCTGACGGGGATGAAACGCGGTTCGGTTGCCGGGGCAGGTGCTTGAAGCGGGGGGTGGTGTGAACGAATCGGGTGTTACCTTCGACGAGGCGGCCATGCGCCGATGCTGGAGACTCACGTCATTGGCTGCCTTGAGCATGGCGATGGTGGCCTGCACGGGCCTGCCCGTTGCCACCTTGCCGGCAGCACAGCCGATGGCCGCAGGGTACTTGCCTTCCAAGGCACCCCAGACGCCCCAACAGGTGGTGATTCCCAGCCTGGACCGCGAGCGGGGGGGCCAACCGGTGATGCTGTTGGGTCACTGGACACCGGCGGTACTGAAGCAGGGCGCACGCGCCGATGCAGCGGGTCACGACAACGCGCATCGCGGCGCGATCATGCTGCTGCACGGTTGCAGCGGGCCCTATGAAGCCGCCGGCGGCCTGTCTTTGCGCATGCGCGAGTACACGCAGCGCTTGCTTGAGCGCGGCTGGTCGGTATTGGTGCTGGACTCGCTGACCCCCCGGGGTGAGCGCGAGTTGTGCACCCAGAACGTGGGGGCGCGCAAGGTCACGCAAGCCAATCGCCGATTGGACGCCTGGGCCGGCTTGGCCTGGCTGGCGGCCCAGCCCGGTGTGGACGCGGCGCGGCTGGGCCTGATCGGCTGGTCCAACGGTGGATCCACCGTATTGGCCGCACTGCAGGCCGATCGATTTGCGGCGCGGCCATCCGGTGTACCGCTGCCCGCTTTTGCCGTGGCCTACTACCCGGGTTGCCTGGACATCAGCAGGACGCGGCAAGGCCCTGCTGCGCCGCTGCTGTTGCAGTTGGGTCAGGAAGACGACTGGACCCCGCCGCAGCCTTGCCAGGCGTGGGCGGAAGAGGTGAGCCGCGCCGCGCCGTCGGCCTGGGCTCCGATCGATGTGGTGAGCTACCCCGGCGCCTATCATGGCTTCGACGGTGAGGCCCCGCTTCGCCTGCGCAGGGACGTGCCCAACGGCGTGAACCGCGGCCAGGGCGTGCATGTGGGTGGCGACCCCCTGGCGCGCCGCCTGTCGCTGGAGCGCCTGGACGCCTGGTTGGCCCGCTTTGAGCGCGGCGCCTGAGCCATCAGCCGAGCCGGTCGATGCGGCGCGCCAACACCACCGAGGTCTGCGTCCGGACCACGGCTTCCAGGCTGCCGATTTCGTCGATGAGGCCGTCCAGCCGAAGCGCTGAGGGCGCACGCAGGGTGGCCACGTAATCGAATTCGCCGCTGACGGTGCACAACTGCCGCACCTCCGGCATGCGCTGCAGGCGCAA
>JBEAWD010000161.1:0-2944 GCA_041160585.1 Pseudomonadota bacterium
GTGTATGTGGCACCCGAGGATCGTGCCACGCGCATGCTCAAGCCAGACGATGTGTTGGCCATCTGGCCACCCATCGCTGGCGGCTGAACAGGCCGGTGCGTGCGCAGAGGCTGCGGGTGCAGGCTGACTATGCGGCGCGATTCGTGCGCGAGATGGGATGCACGGTAGATGAGCTGCGGGCGTGGCTGCCTGGCGCCAGCCGCGGGGCGGCCATTGAGTGGTTGGGCACGCACGCCGCCTATGTGGATCTGCGGGCTTTTGCGCCATCGTCGCCATCGTCGCCCACGTCGGCTTCACCCTTGCAACTGCACCTTGTTTGGACACCGCTGACGCCGCGCCGAATCGCCTTGATCACGCTGCCGCGCCTGCAGGTCAGCTTCGACTTCGGATCGGCTGACGAGGCAACCCGTCATCGCTACATGCGGCACTTCGACCTGTACACGCAGCGCGGTGGCGGCTGATCACGCGCCACGCTAGTCGTTGACTGTGGCCCGCACCTCCTGCAGCGTGGTGAGGCCCTGCAACACCTTTTCGATCCCGTCCTGTCGCAGCGTCACCATTCCCTGTTCCAGGGCACAGGCCTGAACCTGTGACACCGGTTGGCGGGTGTGGATCAAGCGCCTGATCTCGCGCGTGACCACCAGCAGCTCATGCAAGCCCACGCGCCCACGCAGGCCGGTGCCGTCGCAGTGCGAGCAGCCCCGGGCTTGCCAGGTCATCAGGGTGCCCTTGGGTGCCAGGCGGCTCGTCCAGTCGGCCAGCAACGTTGCTTCATGCGTGCCGCGCTCGCGGTGACCCGCATGCAGGTAATCCGCCAACAGTTCATCCAGCTCACGGTGCGAGGCCGGGCGGCCATGGCGGCACGCCGTGCACAGCCGGCGCACCAGCCGTTGACCCATGACCGCCAACAGCGAATCACCGAAGTTGAAGGGGTCGAGGCCCATGTCCAACAGGCGCGTGAGCGTCTCGGGCGCGCTGTTGGTGTGGATGGTGGACAGAACCAGATGCCCGGTGAGTGCGGCTTCCACTGCCACGCGGGCCGTCTCGCGGTCGCGGACTTCGCCCACCATGATCACATCCGGATCTGCCCGCAGAAAGGACCGCAGGGCTTTTTCAAAGGTCCAGTCGATGCGAGGGTTGACCTGCACCTGGCGCAGACCCGGCTGGGTGATTTCCACGGGGTCTTCGGCTGTCCAGATCTTTCGATCGGCGGTGTTGATGTGGGCCAGGGCCGAATGCAGGGTGGTGGTCTTTCCGCTGCCCGTGGGGCCGGCGCACAAGATCAGGCCATGGGGCCGCTCCACCGCTGTCTTGAAGCGCTCCAGTTGGCGGGGCTGGAGGGCCAGCTGCTCCAGGGGCAGGGGCTCGGCGCGGCTGAGAAGTCGCAAGACCACATCTTCCAGGCCCTGTGTGGTTGGCAGGGTGACCACGCGCAGCTCCAGTGGGTGGTCGGGCGAATGGCGCGCGAAGTTGATCTTCCCATCCTGCGGCCTGCGGCGCTCGGAAATGTCGAGCGAGGCCATGATCTTGATGCGCGCCACCAGTGCCGATCGAAGCGTGTGCGGGAGCTCCAGGTACAGGCCCAGTCGGCCGTCGCGCCGAAACCGGATTCGCACCGACTCGCGGCCAGGAAGGGCCTCCACGTGAATGTCCGACGCACCTTGGGCATGGGCATCGATGATCGTGTCGTTGATCAGCTTGACCAAGGCGTTGCCGTTCTCGTCGGCCAACAGCGGCCCATGGGCGGATTCGTCCTGATCTGCCTGCGGCTCCACGCGAGCGAGCCACCGGTCGGCCCGTGCCACATCGGCAGCCCCTGGCGCCATGGGCCTGACCTTTTCCTGGGCGCTGGCCAAGGCAATCAGGCGCTGCCGAATCAGCTCCCCATCGGCCAGCAGCGGCCGGATCCTGCACTCGCTGGCCCAGGCCAGCTCATCCAGGTCTGCCTGTCGCTTGGGGTCGGCCAGGGCCACGAAGAGTTCGCCGTCGCGCAGTGTCAGGGGCAGGGCGTTCAAGCGCTGCAGGGTCACCATCGACACCCGGTGCAGGGCAGTCGGCTCCATGGGGTATTGCGCGGCATCGACCGCCACATCGCCCAGCGGGATGTTCAACAAGGTTTCACCCAGGCCTTGAACCGGCCGGTGGCGCTGGGCCTCGAGCGCCGCCATGAGTTCATCGCGGTCCCGCGCGACCGTTGGGAACAGGCGCGCTGAGGGGCTGGTCACCGTCATGGACCGATGGTCCCATGACCGGCGTGCGTTGTGCAGGCTGCCCACCCCTCAGGGGGATGAACTGACCCTTCGCGGCAGGCCCGAAGGCGTGCGCCTTACTCCCGCCGTGAAAACTGGATCACGATGACCGGCGGCACGCGGCCGTCGACATCGCGTGGCAGCACTTCGGCCTTCTCCACGGCCCTGACCACGGCGGCATCCCATTCGGGCGACTCGCTCTTGCGCAAGAGACGCTGGCCCAAGATGGCGCCCGTGGGCGACAGGCGCACCTCGACCTCGGCCACCGGATTGCCGGGCAGCGTATCGGGGTACACGATCAGCGGCTTGATGCGGGCCTTGATGCGGCCGGCATAGCCTGCCGATGGGCCGCTGCTTTGCGCGGCGCCGCCAGTGGCTTCGGCACCACCCGAGGCACCTGCCATTCCCTTGATGCGCGCCAGGTTCTCCTGGCGCAGCTTTTCTGCGCGTTCCTCGGCGGCCTTCTCAGCCTTCTCGGCTTTCAGCCGCTCACGTTCCTTTTGGCGCTCGCGCTCCTTCTGACGTTCCTTCTCCTTCTCGCGTTCCCGTTCGCGTTCCTTTTCCTTCTCGGCTTTCAGCCGCGCCTTCTCCTTCTCGGCCAGCTCGCGACGGCGTTCTTCGACGGCTTGGCGCTCACGTTCCTTCTTCTCGGCTTCGCGGGCCTTCTTCAGCGCAATGTCGGCTTGCGGTTCGGC
>JBEAWD010000136.1:0-7919 GCA_041160585.1 Pseudomonadota bacterium
CACGATCCCGATGATCAGGGCTACCGCCGCACCGGGGTGCAGCAGCGGCATCGGCCGATTGGCGGTATCGGCCGAATCTGGGTGGGGCACGGTAGGCCCGTTCGCTGGGTTCATGCCGCCGCACTCAACGGCGGCTGCCTTGAACCGCCGCGTTCATGTTGGCGGCTGAGAGTGTTCCTTCCAGCCGCGCGCCGCTCACATTCAGGCGGAACTCCTGCACCTCGCGGCCGGCGGTGATGATCTTGAAGCGCAGATCCTGCCCTTCCAACTTCGCGCCAACCAGGGGGTGGTGGGTGTCGTTGATCGACAGCACACCGCCCACCTGCTGGAAGGTCTGCTCCAGGCGCAGCCGCGTTTCGCCGACACCTTCGATGCGCAGCCGCCAATCGCCCTCGACCCTGGCCGGCACGGTCCACAGATAGGCCCTGGCCGCGCCGTAATCCACCGTGGCATCGGGTTCCCAATCGCCCATGTTGAAGGCGTGCGAGACCACACGGGTGCCAGGCTTCATCGCCAGCAACTGTGGCCGCAAGCGCATGTTCAAGTCGGGAAACAGGTAGAGGGTGACGACCGTGGCCGAACTGAAATCTTCCTTGAAGATGTCGCCCGTGATGATCCGCACCTTGTCCGCCACGCCCGCCTCCGCGACCTTGGACCGGGCAAACTCAGCCATCTGCGGGTTGTACTCGATGCCCACGCCGGTGGTGCCAAAACGGCGCGCGGCGGTGATGGGGATGATGCCGTCGCCGGCACCCAGGTCAAACAGCAAGTCGCGGGATGTGACCTTGCCCATTTCCAGCATCCGGTCGATGAGCCCCTGCGGGGTCGGTATCCACATCACGTCCTTGCCCGGTTGCCCGCGCTCTGGGGTGTAGGGCTTGCGTCCGGCAGAGCCCGGGTTGGCAGAGGCCACCATCGCCGCCAGGCCCAGTACGAGCAGCAACACAGCAGACAGCGAGCGCGACATCAGGGTCTTGGGCAGTGTGGTCACAGGCGGCCTCCTGGGCGGGTGGAAGGTGGTGGGTAGTGGGTACTGGGTACTGGGTACTGGCAAGCACTGCAGCACGCTCGGGGCGAGTGGCCTGCGCTGCCGATGAGGCCTTGATGTTAGCGACCCTGAATGTCCCTAGCGAATGATCGGCGCAATGCTGCTGAACTGGTCGGTCCACAGCCTCAGTCCCGGTTGGTCCCTTGGCTCGGTGCGCAACAGCCGCCCTTGATCGTCTCGGATCTCCCGGTCGACCGACGGATGGGCATGCAGGTAGGCCTGATCCCGGGTCAAGACGAAGTGCAGGTTCTGCCGGATGTTGCGCGACCCATCGAAGGCCTGAGCCTTGTGGCGATAGGAAAAACCCAGAGCCTGCGCCTGCGCCTTGACCACCGGATACAGATTCAGGTACGCATTGGTGATGTTGATAGTCAGGTAGCCGTCGGGCTTGAGATGGTCGACGTAGATGGCAAAGGCCTCGCGGGTCAACAGATGGATGGGCACCGAGCCGCCGGTAAACGCGTCCAGCACGATCACGTCGTAGCGCTTGTCCGCCGGCAGCTGCTCCATGCGCAAGCGGGCGTCGCCCAGCAGGATCTCCTGGTGTCGCGCCTTGCATGAGGCCAAGTTGTCGAACCAGCGCTGCGCGATGCGCACCGCCTGCGGATTGATCTCGTAGAAATCGTAGGCGTCGGCCTCGCGGGCATAGTTGGCCAAGGTGCCGGCCCCCAGGCCGATCAACGCCACTTCCAGGCTGGGCTTTCGGCCCATGGCCCATTCCAGGGTTTCACCGATACCGCTGTCACGTGCATAGTAGGTGGTGGGCACGTGGCGCAGATGGGGCGACAGCAGCTGCTGGCCGTGGGTTACGCTGCCGCTGAAGAACACGCGCTCATCGCGATCGGGCTCGCGGGTGTAGCGGTTCTCCGTCACGCTCACGGTGCCGTAGAAGTTGCGGGCCTGGTCCAGCAGCACCCGGGAGTATTCGGGGGTACGCACGTCTCGCCATGACCAAGGGTTGAGGAAGACCAACAGCAGGCCCACGAGGCCCGCCGACGAGGCCACCGCACTCCAAGTGGCCGCCCGGGGCAGGGAAGCAATGCCTCTGAACAGCACGCGGCAAGCCAGGAGCGTTGCCAACGCCAGGGCAATCAACCACTCGTGGTAATCGTCAAACCACTGCGTGGCCACCAGGGTCACGAAGAGTCCCCCAAAGGCGCCCCCCACCGACATGCACAGGTAGAACTCGGTCAGGCGCGAGGGGTCCTGCGGGCGACGCCGATAGAGTTCCCCATGGCACATCATGCACACGACGAAGAGCAGCGCGTAGTGCATCCATCGCAATTCATTGACCCCGTAGTCCCAACGCAGGCCCAACCAATCCGGGATGTCGCTGATGCCCGCCGTGGCCATGATCAGCGCGAGGCTGAGCAGGGCAAAGGCTCGGGGGCGGTACCAGCGGGGATGGTCAAACGTGAAGATGAAGGTCAGCAGGTACAGGCCCAGGGTCGTGATCCACAGCCGAGGCTCGGGCGCCACATCGTGGCTGATCTGGTCGGTTGCTGCGATGAACACCAGTGAAGCCAAGGCCGGCAAGGCAATCCAGGAGGCGCGCTGCAGCAGCCCTGGGGCCGAAGGCACCTCGCGCTGCACGCCTTGGCTATCGGCAGCCGGGGCGGCCGGCCCGCCCTCTTGCTGCCAACGGCCCAAGGCCAGCGGCAGGCACAGAAGCGCAAAGACCCAAAAGCCCGCCGTCCAAAGTTGGCCCATTTGCTTCTGTTCCAGCCAGGGCTCCAACACATACGGAAAGGACAGTAGGGCCAGGAAGGACCCTACATTGGATAGCGCGTAGAGCCGAAACACCGAGTGCGCGTGCGGCGTGCGGGTGAACCAGTGTTGGACCAGCGGGCCGGTGGTGGCCAGGCAGAAATACGGAAGGCCCACGCTCACGCCGAGAATCAGCAGGACCTGCAGCGCTGGCGCGTCCGGTGACTGCGGTCGCCATTCCAGACCCGGCAGTACCCGGCTGGCCAAGATGGCCGACACCACCAACAAGGCCATGTGAATGCGCGCCTGCAAGCGCCGAGAGGGCAATCGCGCCAGGGCATGGGCGTAGAGATAGCCCAGGCACAGCAGAATCTGGAAGAACAGCATCGCGGTGGTCCAGACCGCCGGGCTGCCCCCGAACCAGGGAAGGATCTGCTTGCTCAACAGCGGCTGAACCTGGAACAGCAGGAAGGCGCTGGTGAAGATCGTCAGTGCGAAGGGAATGAAGGTCCACGAGTGCGGTGGGCCTTGCAGGGTCCTGGTGGGTGCGTTCATATGGGCACAGATTATCGAAACCAGCGGAATCAACCTTCTACGCATCTTCCGCAGGGCACGACCACTCCGCGGCTGCTAGGCCGGCCGCAGCGGCACCATTCGGTTCGCCGGGGCGGGGGCGGTGCGCTTGTCGGCCTTAGGCGCTGACCGGCTGCTTGACGGGCTGCTCGACGGGCTGCAGCGCCACGGCATGTGCGTCTGCATCGCGACGAATCGCGTCGGCCAGCGTCGACACCATCTGATCGATGTGGGACGACTCGACGATATAGGGCGGGCACAACACCAGGTTCTCGCCCGCGGGTCGCACCAGCACGCCCCTGCGCAAGCAATCGAGGAAGATGTCGTAGGCCCGCTTGCCAGGCAGACCGGGCAAGCCAGTCAGCTCCACCGCCCCGGCCAGGCCCATGGTGCGGATGCCCACCACCTGCGGCATACCCTTGAAGGTGCTGTGCATCGCGTCACCCAGCACACGGCCCATCTGGCCGGCGCGCTCGAACAGGTTCTCCTGCTTCATCAGGTCAAGCGTGGCCATCGCTGCCGCGCACGCCACGGGGTGGCCGGAGTAGGTGTAGCCGTGGAAGAACTCGATGGCGTGCTCGGGTCCGTTCATCAACTGGTCGTAGATCTTGTCTCGGCAGATCACACCACCCATCGGAATCACGCCGTTGGTCACGCACTTGGCGAAGTTCAGCATGTCGGGCACGACACCGTAGAAGTCGGCGCCGAAATTCGTGCCCATGCGCCCGAAGCCCGTGATGACCTCGTCAAAAATCAGCAGGATGCCGTGCTTGTCGCAGATCTCGCGCAAGCGCTTGAGGTAACCCTTGGGCGGCAGGTACCAGCCCGCGCTGCCAGCCACCGGCTCCACGATCACAGCTGCCACGTTGGAAGGGTCGTGCAGGGGCAGGATCCGACCCTCCAGCTCGGACAGGATGTCTTCCTTCCACTCGGGTTCCTGGTGGTGGATGTAGGCATGGTTCACCGGGTCGTGAATGAATCGGAGATGGTCCACCCGCGGCAGCAAGGCGGTGCCGAACACCTTTCGGTTGGCCGGTATGCCGCCCACCGACATGCCGCCAAATCCCACACCGTGATAGCCGCGCTCACGGCCGATGAACACATTGCGGTGTCCTTCACCCCGGGCACGGTGGTAGGCCAGCGCCACCTTCATCGAGGTATCGGCCGCCTCGGAGCCTGAGTTGCAGAACAGCACCTTGTTGAGATCACCCGGCGCCATCGACGCGATCATCTCAGCGGCCTTGAAGGCCTGATCATTGCTGGCCTGAAACGCAGTGGCGTAGTCCAGCGTGTCGAGTTGCTTCTTGATGGCCTCGTTGATCGGCCTGCGGTTGTGGCCTGCACCCACGCACCACAGGCTGGAAATGCCGTCGATGACCTTGCGGCCATCGTGGGTGGTGAAGTGCATCCCGTCGGCACCCACGAACACACGCGGCTCCTTCTTGAAGTGGCGGTTCGGTGTGAACGGCAGCCACTGGTGATCCAAGTTGAAGTCGATCGGGGACATGGGAACTCCTTCAGGCACGGTGTCCATTGGCCCGCACCGCCGCCGGGTTGAAGCAGGTGCCAAGCCTTCGGATCATAGTTCCAGCGCTCAGTTCCAGCGCTTCTTCAGGCCGACGGTGGGCGGCGTGGGTTCAGATCACATTGCGTTCCAACAGGGGCTGGTTCAGCACCACCCGCTGCGGATCGAACGGGGCCAAAGTCACCGCTGGGTTGTCAACCTGGGCCACCATCGCCGCCAGTGCACATCCCACGGCAGGCGCCTGCTGCATGCCGTGGCCCGAAAAGCCGCAGGCGGCGTAGGCATTGCGCCAACCGGGCAAGGCACCGGCCAGGCCGTTGTGGTCGAAGGTGTTCATCTCGTAGTAGCCGGCCCAGGCCGAACGCACACGCAGGGCCTCGAAGGCAGGCACGCGGTGGGCCAGGGTGGGCCAGATGACGGCCTCGAACAGAGCGTGGTCGATGGCGTGCAGTGGCGGCTCGTCGGGATCGCCGGGTCCGCCATCGGCGGCGCTGCGCGGCGGTGCACCGGCCAGAAATCCGCGGCCTTCCGGCCGAAACCAGACACCGTTGGGATCGATGACCAGGGGGCAGCCCGGCAACTCCTGAACCGGGCAGTCCAGAACGAACACATCTCGCTTTTTGGGCACGACCGGCAGTTCGGCGCCCAGGGCTTGGGCCAGGGGCGCGGTCCAGGCGCCCGCAGTCAGCACGATGGCATCGCATGGCCAGTGCTGGCCGTCATCGGTGATCGCAGCCACGACCCGCTCGCCCTCGGTCTTGAACTGCTGCACCTGACCCTTGACCATGCGAACACCGCAGGACTGGGCCTTGCGGCGAAAGGCCTGATGGAGCGCGGGCCCGTCGAACCAACCCTCGCCCGAAACCCCCAAGGAGCCCAGCGCGACATCATCCACCTGCATCCACGGAAACCGGGCCTTCAGCGCATCGCGGCCGAGCAGGGCGACATCGGCACCGGCCTGACGCTGCACCGCATGGTTGTCGCGCAGCACCTCAACCCCGGTTGTGCTGGCCAGGTAGAGGTAGCCCGGCTCCACCAGGCCAATGTGG
This sequence comes from Pseudomonadota bacterium, assembly GCA_041160585.1. Classification (GTDB taxonomy): domain Bacteria; phylum Pseudomonadota; class Gammaproteobacteria; order Burkholderiales; family Burkholderiaceae_C; genus RFTU01. The sequence continues at coordinate 5,903 of JBEAWD010000136.1, forward strand.
GGCGGCGATTCACCGGGAATGGCAAGCTCTTGCGCAAGACGCCTGAGGAAGTCAAGACTCCAGCGCGACAGGGCGATGTTGGGCTCGGTGCTGAACTGCTGGCGGTTGGCGCGGGCCGACAGCGCGCTGGAGGCCTGGCGGTAGAGCGGGTCGCGCTCCAGGATGGTGACGGCAAGGCCATGGTCGCGGGCCAGGAAACAGGCGGTGGCCGCGCCCATCACGCCGCCGCCCACGATGACGACGTGCCGGCCAGACCCAACGAAGGATCGGCGGCTGTCTACACTTGTGCGCATGACTGCAGTCTACTCAGCGGAAGCGGTTCACCGCGCCCTGCCCTGGCGACCCCTGGTCGATGCGCTGCACGCGTCATTCGTGCAAGGGGCCACGGTGCCGGTGCGCCATGCACACGCCATGTCGCCATCGGATACCTTGTTGCTGATGCCGGCCTGGGATGCTCAGCACCTCATCACCAAGCTGGTCACGGTGATTCCCGGTGCGCCTTCCACGGTCGAGGCCACGGTGATGGTGATGGACCGCCGCACCGGCCACCCGCTGGCGGTGATGGACGGCGAAGCCCTGACCTTGCGGCGCACGGCGGCGACCTCCGCCTTGGCCGCCCGGCATCTTTGCCAACCGGATGTGACCCGCATGCTGCTGGTGGGCACCGGCCGCCTGGCGGCATGGATGGCGCGTGCGCATTGGGCCCTGCGGCCCCACCTGCAGCAGGTGCTGGTATGGGGTCGACGCGCTGATGCCGCGAAGGCATTGGCTTCGACCCTGGCATCAGAAGGCCTGCCCTCACAAGCCGTGACCGACCTGGAGGCCGCGGTGGGCAGCAGTAGGCTGATCGCCTGCGCCACCACGGCCACCGAACCCGTGGTGCAAGGCCGCTGGCTGGCGCCGGGCACGCATCTGGATCTGGTGGGCGGCTTTCAACCCACCATGCGCGAAGTGGATGACGCGGCGATGGCGAGGTCGCGCATCATCGTCGACACGCACGCCGGCGCCGGGCGCGAAGCAGGCGAACTGGTGCAGGCCTTGCAGGCGGGAGTCATCACCCCGCAGTCGGTGGTGGGCGAATTGGCGCAGTTGCTGCGCGGTGAGTGCTTGGGGCGTCAATCCCCACAGGACATCACGCTGTTCAAATCGGTGGGCACCGCGCTTGAAGATCTCGCCGCCGCGCGTCTGGTGCTGGAACGGGCTCAGAAGGGATAGTGCCTGGGCGTCGTCTGCATCGTGATCCAGCGCAGCTCGGTGAATTCGGCGATACCGGCCTTGCCGCCGAATCGCCCAAGCCCCGAACCCTTCACACCGCCAAACGGCATCTGTGCTTCGTCGTGCACGGTCGGCGCATTGATGTGACAGATGCCGGAATCGATGCGGCGCGCCACGTTGAATGCGCGGGCCACATCACGACCGAACACGGCAGCACTCAGCCCATACTCGTTGTCGTTGGCGCAGGCGATGGCCTCCTCGACACCCTTCACGCGCACGATGGCCTTGACCGGGCCGAAGGTTTCCTCATGGTAGATGCGCATCTGCGGCGTGACGCGGTCGAGCAGCGTGGCGGGCATCAAGGTATTGTCGGCCTTGCCGCCGCACAGCAGCTTGGCACCCTTGGCCAGTGCATCGTCGATCAGGGCGTTGCAGTGTTCCACCGTCGACATGCCGATCACGCTGCCCAACACCACGGGTTCGGGCTTGCGCGGGTCACCCAGTGGCAGGGACTTCGCCTTGTCGGTGAACTTGCGAACGAATTCGTCGGCCACCTGCTCGTCCACGATGATGCGCTCGGTGCTCATGCAGATCTGGCCACTGTTGGCAAAGCAGCCGAAGGCCGCCCCATTGACGGCCTCATCCAGGTCGGCGTCGTCGAGGATGACCAGCGGGGCCTTCCCGCCCAACTCCAGCACGGCCGGCTTGAGGTACTTGGCGCAAGTCATGGCGATGATGCGCCCCACGCGGGTTGAGCCGGTGAAGTTCACTCGGCGCACGGCCGGGTGGGCCACCATGGCCT
>JBEAWD010000207.1:0-3687 GCA_041160585.1 Pseudomonadota bacterium
TTGGTGGCGGGCATCAGCGGCGATGCCGGTTGGGCTCTCGTGCTGTGGTTGCTGGGCGCTCTCATCTCCATGGCAGGGGCCCTGTGTTACGCAGAACTGTGCACGGCCTATCCGAACGCGGGTGGCGACTATCACTTCGTCAGGCGGGCATTCGGCAAAGACCTTTCCTTCCTGTACGCCTGGTCGCGCGCCACCATCATCAACACCGGTTCGATCGCCCTGTTGGCATTCGTCTTCGGCGACTACATGAGCTCACTGATTCCGCTGGGCGCCTATTCGAGCGCGGTGTGGGCGGTGGGGATCGTCGTGGTTCTGACCACCGTGAATCTGGTGGGGCTGGAGGCTTCTTCCCGCGTGCAAACGGTGCTCACCGCGGTCGAGTTGTTGGGTCTGGTGGCGGTGGTGGTGGCAGGCTTGACGATCGAACCCGCGGAGCCCGTGGCCTCGCAGTGGTTCGGGCCGCTACCGGCGCCGGCCCAGTGGGGCCTGTGCCTGGTCTTCGTGCTCTTGACCTTCGGCGGATGGAACGAAGCGGCCTATGTGTCGGCGGAAGTGCGCGGCGGCCCGCGTGCCATGGTGGGGGTGATCGTGACGAGCTTGGCCGCACTGGCGGCCATCTATCTGCTGGTCAACCTGGCCCTGTTGCTGGGCCTGGGGCTGGAGGGTCTTCGCGACAGCAAGACGGCGGCATCTGATCTGTTGGGCATGGCCTTCGGCCCCTGGGCGCAGAAGGTGCTGGGGCTGTTGGTGGCGGTGGCGGCACTCACCAGCATCAATGCCACCATGGTCGTGGGATCGCGCAGCAATTTCGCCCTGGGCCGCGATTGGAAAACGCTGGCCGGCCTGGGCAGATGGAACGGGCGCACGGGCAGCCCGGTGGGGGGCCTTTGGTTCCAAGCCATCGTCAGCCTGGCCTTGATTGCTTTGGGCACCCAGCAGGCCGATGGGTTTTCGGCGATGGTGGAGTTCACGGCGCCGGTGTTCTGGGCATTCCTGTGCCTTGTCAGCATCGCCCTGGTCCGACTTCGGCGCGTGGACGCCGGCGCGCCGCGCCCGTTCAGGGTGCCGCTATACCCGGTGTTGCCGATGGTGTTCGGGGCGGCTTGTGCGTGGCTCACCTACTCCAGCATCACCTATGCCATGAGTCAACAGGCCGTGCATGTGTCGCTGTGGGTGCTGGCCAGTGGCGCGGTGGCCCTGCTGTACCTGCGTTGGCGAGAGGCTCGCCTGGATCGTTAGGGCATCGCCACAGAGGGAATCATGGCCACCCTCAGTCCAGCTTCCATCTGTGCAGCGCCGTACTGACTTGCTGCACTTCAAACAGGCCGCCCACGTAACATGGCGCAAACAACTGGATGCACCATGAACCTGTGGTTTCGCTTGATCTGGGCGATCATTCGCGCCTTTCGCCAGAGAACGATTCGTCCCGGAGAGACGATCGAGCGCACGCTGCGCGTCTGGCCCAACGACCTGGATGTCAACGGCCACATGAACAATGGCCGATACCTCACGGTCGTCGACCTGATCCTGGTGGAGTACTTCGTGCGAAGCGGCTTCGCGCGGATCCTGATGAAGTCAGGCTGGCGGCCCATGAGTGGTGGCGTCATCATCACCTACCGCAAAGGCCTCAAGCCGTGGCAGCGCTACCGCTTGCGCTTCGCGCTGGAGGCCGCCGACACGATTTGGAACTACATGAGGTTCGAGTTCGTCCGAGCCGACGGTGTGATCTGCGCCGCGGGTTACATGAAGGGCGCTGCCGTGGGGCGTGAGGGGCTGGTACCCAATTCCGCCAGCTATGCCGCCATGGGACAGACTTTTCAGCCTCAGCCCCTGCCCGAGGCCTTGCAGCATTGGGTGGACGCCGAGCGCGCCATCATGCGAGGGGCCCTGCCGTCTTGACCGCCGGTGCGGGCCACTCCATGCCGCCGGGCAGGGGCAGCCGAAACAAGGTTCACATGAAGAAATAGAAGAAGACGATGACCTGCATTCGACGCAAGGCATCGGCCCTTCCGATCGGGCGGCCTGAACTGTCGTACAGCCGGTCACCGTCCAGGCGCCCCATCTGGGTGCCGGAGGCACTGTAAAGGCGGTCGCCGTCGATGCGGCCGATCTGGGTGCCCGATGCGCTGTAGACGCGGTCGCCTTCAATTCGGCCGATCTGTCGGCCCGCACCGTCGTAAATGCGCGAACCGTCCGTGCGCCCGATCTGATGCCCAGAGGCATCGTAATAGCGGTCGGCATCCACGCGCCCGATTTGGCGGCCAGAGCCGTCGTACATGCGCTGCGCGTGGGCTGTAGGCAAGCACAAGGTGGCCAGCGCCACCAGAAACCCTCTAGTGGCCCAAGTGCGCAGTTCCATGGTGCTCATAACGCCAGAGCCAAGCCTCGGGCGCTGCTCTGCTTACCGATTCGTATCTGGGCCGGTGTCACGAAAACGGCCTGATAAGACTCGAACTTCTGCTGTTCATTGACGATGCGGCGAGAAGTGAAGGTCATGAGGGTTTTGCCATTGAAGACGGGCACTGAAATACTAGGTTCGAGCGAGGCATCGCGAACGGGGGCTTTCCCTAGCGGCCGCTCGCCCATATTCAAGCAGTTTTTCCTGAGATAAGCTCAGCCGCGCACCGTCGAGGTGCTGCCTGTCATTGCCCACAATGGATCACCCAGCGAAAGCCTCACCGCTGCACGCGGATGCGCGCCACACACACCTTAACGACAAGGTGTGGCTCCAAGTCGCCGTGATATTGAACATTGCATTGGCCGTGACGGGTTTCCTGCGGCTGGGCAGTTTGGCGGCTTTTGAGTACCTGCCCCCGCCCGACCGAGCCGAGCACCTGGACATGTTCCTGGCCTTCGTGCAGTTCCCTGCCCTGGGGTGGCTGCTCATTCGCTTGTTCAAGTTCGGACTGGATCAGGCAGGCGTTCGCCGCTTTCCCAACATCGCGCGGCACTTGCTCGGCGTACTGGTACAGGTCATTCTGGTGGCGCTGGCCATCAAGGTGGTGTTTGATCAGTCTCTGGACACCGTGGTGGCTGCGTCGGGTGTCATCACGGTCGTGCTGGGCTTTGCGCTGCGCAGTTTGGTGGCCGACCTGTTCTCCGGGATTGCCTTGTCCGTGGACCGTGACATTGGTGTAGACGACATCGTGGAGTTCTCGCTCAAGAACCGACACGTGATCGGACAGATCATCGAGTTCAACTGGCGCACCTTCAAGATTCGTGATCTCAACAACCAGGTCATGATGATTCCGAACAGCGAGTTCTCTTCGCTGATGGTCACCAACCATACGCGCTCGCAAGCCGGATGCCCTTGCAATGTGCGCATCCCGCTGCCAGCCCGCTGTGACGGTGAGAGGGCATTGCGCGTATTGCGTGGCGCTCTTAGCCGTGAAGTTCAGGAAGGCCGCATCGCCGCGCTGCCAACCCCCAATGTCGAAATCGCGTCTGCGACTCCCGGCTCGCTGGCGTTTGAGGCGCACTTCATGCCGCGTCCACCACACACCGAACACCGGGCGGTCGGCAGCCTGTACGAGGGCTGTCTTCGTGACCTGCGGCTTGCCGGCATCACCCTGGCAGGCGCAGGCGATGGCGGTGGCAGTGGCGGTGGGGGGTCGGGCGGTGCATCTGGGCAAGCGGACACATCGCCGGCCAACTCTGCGCTGGCTGTGGCGATGGGCAGGGTAGCCT
>JBEAWD010000221.1:0-4297 GCA_041160585.1 Pseudomonadota bacterium
CGGCACGTCACCACGGTCGAGCGCGTGATCGGCTTCAAGCGCGGCACGGGTGGCACCAGTGGCGTGGGCTATCTGCGCAAGATGCTGGATACGGTGCTGTTTCCCGAGATCTGGTCGCTGCGGTCCAGTCTCTGAGCCGATCCACCTGCAGGACAATCCGAGAATGAGTGAAAACATCCCCACCCTTCCCGACCGCCTGTCCACCGACCCGCGCAGTCCGCACCATGTGCGCGACCTGATGCAACTCGACATCGGCATCCGCTTCAATGGCAAGGAGCGTTTCGATGTCGAGGAATACTGCATCAGCGAGGGCTGGGTCAAGGTGCCCTCGGGCAAGACGGTCGACCGCCACGGTCGGCCCCTGCTGATCAAGCTCAAGGGCGCCGTTGAGGTCTACCTGCGCTGATCCGCGCCAGCAGCGCCCCTGCACGGCCCGGCCAAGAAAAAAGGCGCGCAGCTGGTGGCCGCGCGCCCTTTGGGTGAGCCATGAAACGCGGGCTGTCGCCCGCGCCCACGAACCCGATTACTTGAAGTCGTAGCTTGCCGTGACTGCGAAGCGACGGCCCAACATGCCCGGGGTTCCCAGATCCCAGTAGGTGAAGATATTGGGAATGCCCACCGAGCGGTTGTAGGAGTTCGTCACATTCAACACGCTGCCGGTCAGCACCAGCTTCTTGATGCCGCGATAGCTCATGCCCAGGTCGAACGTGCGCTCGGCACCCAACAGGCACAGGCCTTCGGCGCGCAGCGGCACATACAGCGTGGAGGTCGAGGTCTCGCAGATCGAGGTTGAGCTCACGCGCATCGAGTCGATGTGGTTCATGCGACCCCAGGCGCCCCACTTCTCACCCGTCCACTGCAGCCGCACGTTGTAGCGGTTCTTCGGTGCTTCCTGCACGATGGCGGTATTGATCAGACGGCTGGGCTCAGTGCCCGAAAGGATCTGCTGGTCAAATTTGAGAGTCCTCGTGCCCGCCCAGGTGGCCGTCACTCGGTTCATGCCTGCGTTCAGCAGACGCCAGCTCAGGTCATAGTCCACACCGCTGGTGGAAGTGAAGTTGAAGTTGCCGTATTGACGGATCAGGCCAATGATCGGTCCGCTGTTGGCCACGCCCGGCAGCCAGGTGGACGGGTTCGCGTCACGCAGCACATAGGCCGAGTTGGCCGCCTGGTTGGAGGTGTAGGCGTTCATGATGTCCAGGCCGCGCTGCACCCGGATCTCGTTGTAGCGGTTGAACTGCCAGTAGTCCACGGACAGGTCCAGGTGCCGGTTGGGCGACAGGATGAAACCGAACGTGGCCGAGCGCGAGGTCTCGGGCTTGAGGTTCGGGTTGGCGCTGACGACCGTGGCCAGGTTGCCGGCGTTCTGACCGGCGCCCACGGCCGTGAAGCCCAGCACGTTGCAGTCGCGCGCGGCAAACGGCGAGGAGGTACCGGCCAGGCTCACCGGGCTGGCCGGGTTGCTGGAGTTGCAGCGGATCGGGTCGAATACGCGCTGGTCCTGGTTGGAGTGGAAGGACACCACGTAGGAGTTGCTGATCTGCGAGATCGAGGGAGCACGGAAGCCCGAGGCCATGGTGCCGCGCACCGACAGGAAGGATTTGACCGGGTCCCACTTGAAGCCCGCCTTGCCGGTGGTGGCGTTGCCGAAGTCGGAGTAGGACTCGGTGCGCCCGGCCAGCTGGCCTTCCAGGTTCCTGGCGACGGGCAGGCGGAACTCGGCGAACGCCGCCTTTGAATCGCGGGAGCCCGAGGTGCCGTTGGCCACCAGGCCGATGTAGTCGCCCTTGACGTAGTTTGCGTCCGGAACGGAGGACAGCTCCTCCCGACGGAACTCAGCGCCCACGGCCATGGCCGCATTGCCGCCGGCCATGCGGAACAGGTCACGCGAGGCCCGAACATCGGTTGACAGGATCGAGGACGAGCCCCTGATCGTCGCATCGGCGGTGATGGTGGAAATCGCTTCGGGCGTGTTGATCTTGCCGAAGCGGTAGGCGCCACCGTTGGGGCCGATGGCGGCCGTCAGGCCGGATGACAGCATCCGGTTGGTGCGGATGGCGCTGTTCTCCATCTTGCTGTACACCACGGCCGCATCGATGTCCCACGCACCTGCGGTGCCGGTCAAGCCGGCGGTGAAGCGGGTGGACTGCAGGTCGCTGATCGCCTGCTGCGGAATGTCCTCGAAGCGGTACAGCAGCTGCACGGCCTGTGCGGTGGCTGTGCCCCGCGTGGGGTTGTCCGGGTGGGTGGCCGGCAGCACGATGGCGCTTTGCGCCAGGAAGGTTCCATTGACCAGCGGCCAGGTGACGGCGCGTGGGGCGGTACCGGCTGTCCACACGGAGGCGGTCAGTGCGTAGGGTGAGAAGTTTTCGACGGTCTTGGTCTTGGACAGCATCACATCGGCGTAGGCCGTCCAGTCCTTGTTCAGGGCGAAGGTGCCCCGCACGGAACCGTTCATGCGGTCCTGGGCTGCGATGTACTCCAGGTCGTTGTCGGTGGTGTAGCGGCACATGCCGTTGGGCATCGACGGGGTACTGGTCAAGTAGCCGGGCAGTCGGTTAGGCACGCCTTGGCCGACCGTGCGGTCGGTCGGGCAGCCGGCCAAAGCACCCAGGAACAGCGGGCCGGAGGAGTTGCTGCCGGCGATCACCTGGCCGTCCGGCAGGGTTCGGGTGGCCGGGTAGGCGGCCGGCAACGCGTAGTAGTTGCCGTAAAGAGAGTTCACCGAGTTCGGCGAGAAACGCGCCAGGCTGCCGGCCGAGGTGGTCAGGTAGGACTGGTAGTCGGCAAAGCGGCCGCGGTCGGTCAACTGAGACAGCATCACGTTGCCGCGGCTGGTCACTTCCAGGCCACCAAAGATGTTGAAGCCCTTGGTGTCCAGGTCACCGAAGCCGAAGGTCATGTTGGCCGACTTGGTCGGGCCCACGCGTCGGTCGTTGGCGCTGTAAGTGCCGGCAACCTCGAAGCCCGCGTACTCGCGCTTGAGCACGTAGTTCACCACGCCGGCCATGGCGTCCGAGCCGTACATGGCCGAAGCGCCGTCCTTGAGCACTTCCACGCGTTCGATCGCACCCTGGGGCAGCGAATTCACGCTGATCAGCGAGCCGCGGCCGAAGTTGATGTCAACCGCAGCCACCGGTGCAATGCGGCGCCCATTGATCAGCACCAGCGTGCCCTGCGAACCGAAGCCGCGCAGCGAAAAAGTGGAGATGCCGCTCACGAAGCCCGTGCCGTAGCCGTCCTGGATCGACGAGTTGTCCACATAGGACTTCGACTTCAGGAACTCCTCGACGGTGGCGTAGCCCGAGGCACGGATGTCCTCTCGGCTGATGACTTCCACCACGGAAGGGGTTTCACGGTCGGTCCGCTTGATCAGCGAGCCGGTCACTTCCACCCGCTCGGGGGGCGAAACCGTTTGTGCAGCGGCGAAGGAGCAGAGCACGGCAGAGGCCGTGGCGATGGCAGTGAGTTTGAGCGTCTTCACGATAAGTCCAGCAGAAGATGACAGAGCATCGAGTATTCACAACATCCCCCGCGAATCATCAGAAAGATGCTATTCATGCCCAGGAAATGTTGGCCGGAACCAACGGAGTGACGACTGCCACGTCACCGGGCGCCTGGTGTTTCGGGGTTAACCCTTGAGCAGCTTGGCCTCCGCCAGCGCCAGTGCCTCCGGCACCCCCGAAATCACGAGCGTGTCATCGGCCTGCAGCACCAGGTCATCCTCCGGCCGCTGAACGGAACCACCGGCATGTCGAACCGACACCACCTCCACGCCCAGTGCATGCAGCGCCAAGTCCCCCAGGCGCTGGCCGATCACCGCGGATGCCGGCGGCAGGCCCACCGTCAGCAGCCGCGCCTGGTGAAGTTCCTCCACGGTGTCGTCGTCCGCACCGTGAAAGTAGCCGCGCAGCAGGCCATAACGCGCATCCCGCGCATCCCGCGTCATGCGGATCACCCGCCGCATCGGCACACCGACCAGGGCCAAGGCATGGGAGGCCAGCATGAGCGAGCCCTCGATGGCCTCGGGCACCACCTCGGTGGCACCCGCTGCGCGCAGCTTTTCCAGGTCGGTATCGTCGATGGTGCGCACCAGCACCGGCACCTTCGGTGCGTGCTCTCGCACCAGTTGCAGAATCTTCATGGCCGAAGGCGTGTCGTGGTAGCTCACCACCACGGCGCTGGCGCGCGCCAGCCCCGCAGCCATCAGGCTCTGGATGCGGGCGGCGTCTCCAAACACCACGCTTTGGCCGGCCGCTGCCGCCTGCCGCACGCGGTCGGGGTCCAGGTCCAGCGC
>JBEAWD010000280.1:0-4373 GCA_041160585.1 Pseudomonadota bacterium
GCTCGAATTCCTGCGCGACGATGAAGTGGCGGCGTTCCGGGAGTACAAGCGCCGCGTCGACCCGCAGGAGCACTTCAACAAGGGCAAGCTGATGGCGGGCGCCGATCTGCGCAATGCCTACACGCCGAGCTTCGGCCTGCTGGAGCTGGAATCGCTGATCATGGAGCAGTCCGAAATCGGCGAGATCGCCGATTCGATCAAGGACTGCCTGCGCTGCGGCAAGTGCAAGCCGGTATGCGCCACGCACGTGCCGCGCGCCAACTTGCTGTATTCGCCGCGCAACAAAATTCTGGCCACCTCGCTGTTGATCGAGGCCTTCCTGTACGAGGAACAGACGCGCCGCGGCGTGTCGATCCAGCACTGGGGTGAGTTCGAGGACGTGGCTGACCACTGCACGGTGTGCCACAAGTGCGCCAGCCCCTGCCCGGTGAAGATCGACTTCGGCGACGTGTCGATGAACATGCGCAACCTGCTGCGCAAGATGGGCCAGAAGACTTGGCGCCCGGGCAATGCGGCGGCCATGTTCATGCTCAACGCCACCAACCCGCAGACCATCAAGCTGGCGCGCTCGCTGATGGTGGATGTGGGCATGAAGGTGCAGCGCGCCGCGCACGATGTGCTCAAACTGGCCGCGCGCAAGCAGACCAGCGCACCCCCGGCCTCGGTGGGTGCGGCCCCGATCAAGGAACAGGTCATCCAGTTCATCAACAAGAAGATGCCGGGCGGCCTGCCCAAGAAGACGGCGCGTGCGCTGCTGGACATCGAGGACCGCGACTACGTGCCCATCATCCGCGACCCCGCCAAGGCGTCTTCGGAGTCGGACGCGGTGTTCTATTTCCCGGGCTGTGGCTCGGAGCGGCTGTTCAGCCAGGTGGGCCTGGCCACCCAGGCCATGCTGTGGCACGCCGGGGTGCAGACGGTGTTGCCGCCGGGCTACCTGTGCTGCGGTTATCCGCAGCGCGGCAGCGGACAGTTCGACAAGGCCGACCAGATCATCACCGACAACCGGGTACTGTTCCACCGCGTGGCCAACACGCTGAACTATCTGGACATCAAGACGGTGGTGGTGAGCTGCGGCACCTGCTATGACCAGCTTCAGGGTTACGAGTTCGACAAGATCTTCCCGGGTTGCCGTATCGTCGACATCCATGAGTACCTGTTGGAGAAGGGCATTACCCTGCAATCCAAGGGCGCCTATCTCTACCACGACCCCTGCCACAGCCCGATGAAGCTGCAGGACCCGATGAAGACGGTCAAGGCCTTGGTGGGCGAGCAGGTGATCAAGAGTGAGCGCTGCTGCGGCGAGAGCGGAACGCTGGGCGTGAGCCGGCCCGATGTGTCCACCCAAGTGCGGTTTCGCAAGGAAGAGGAACTGCGCAAGGGTGAGGTGGCGCTGCGGGAACTGGTGGCGAAGGCGCCAGGCGCTGCGGGGTCCGACGGTGTGTCGGGCGACGTCAAGATCCTGACCTCTTGCCCGAGCTGCCTGCAGGGCCTGTCGCGCTACGGCAACGACTTGCAGAACGGCTTGCTGGAGGCCGACTACATCGTGGTGGAGATGGCGCGGCAGATCCTGGGTGAGAACTGGATGCCGGAGTATGTGGCGCGCGCCAATGCAGGCGGCATCGAGCGGGTGTTGGTGTGAGCCGCCCAGGTGATGGGACCCAGGTCGGGTGTGCGCTGTGCGTGCCCGACGACGACGCCTCGGTGCACCTGGTGGCGCGCAGCCGCGACTGGCGCGTCGTGCGGGTACTGGACAATGCGGACCACCCCGCCTTCTGGCGGGTGATCTGGAACGGGCACGCCGCTGAGATGACCGATCTGGAGCCGGCGCAGCGAAGCGCTCTGATGCAGGCCGTGTGCCAGGTGGAGGCGGTGGTGCGCCGCGAGTTGCAGCCGCTGAAGGTGAACCTGGCCAGCCTGGGCAATGTGGTGCCGCATCTGCACTGGCATGTGCTGGCGCGCTGGGCCGAAGACCCGCACTTTCCGCAACCGATCTGGAGCGCACGCCAACGCGAGGCGACCATGGCGCACCGCATGCGCTTGGAGGTTGCCCTGCCCCAGGTGGACCGCGCGATTCAAGCCGAACTGTTGAGCCGTTGATTCAGGAACATGAGCAGCACCAAGACCCCTTCCCCTACGGGCCTCACCCTGCACCAGCAGTCCAAGGTGATGGAGATCAGCTTTGAGGATGGCCAGACCTTTCGCATCCCCTTCGAACTGATGCGCGTGTACTCGCCATCGGCCGAGGTTCAGGGCCACGGGCCTGGCCAGGAGGTGTTGCAGACCGGCAAGCGCCATGTGGGCATCACGGGTCTGGAGACCGTGGGCCACTATGCGGTACAGCCCGAGTTCGACGACGGACACAACTCGGGCATCTTTTCCTGGGAATACCTGTACTTCCTGGGTTCGCAGCAGGATGAGTTGTGGGCCGAGTATGACAAGCGCTGCGCCGAGGCCGGCGTGAGCCGTGATGCACCCATGGCCGCGCCGGCACCGGCGGGTGGCGGTTGCGCCAGTCACGGGCATCACCACTGAGGATCATCATGGCCACGACCCACTTCGGTTATCAGACGGTCGACGAGGCGCACAAGGCCGCGCGCGTGCGCGGCGTGTTCGACTCGGTGGCCCAGAAGTACGACATCATGAACGACCTGATGTCGGGCGGACTGCACCGAGCCTGGAAGGCGTATACGGTGGCGGTGGCCAATGTGCGGCCGGGCGACAAGGTGCTGGACATCGCCGGCGGCACGGGAGACCTTTCGCGGGCCTTTGCCAAAGCGGTGGGGCCCACTGGGATGGTTGTGCACACCGACATCAACGAGGCCATGCTGCGGGTGGGGCGCGACCGCCTGATCGATGAGGGGCTGGCCCTGCCCACGAATCTGTGCGACGCAGAAAAGCTGCCCTATCCGGCCCACAGCTTCGATCGGGTGTGCGTGGCCTTCGGCCTTCGCAACATGACTCACAAGGACGTGGCCTTGGCCGAGATGTGCCGGGTCCTCAAGCCCGGCGGGCGCCTGTTGGTGCTGGAGTTTTCGAAGGTGGCCGCGCCGCTGTCAAGACCCTATGACTGGTACTCGTTCAATATCCTGCCCAAGCTCGGCCAGATGATTGCGGGTGATGCCGAGAGCTACCGCTACCTGGCCGAATCGATCCGCATGCACCCGGATGCGCAAACCCTCAAGGGCATGATGAAGACGGCCGGCTTCGGCCATGTGGACGTGCACAAGCTGACGGCGGGTGTGGTCGCGCTGCACGTGGGCATCAAGTGCTGAGATAGGACCCCCACGTCCGCGCTACGCGCGTCCTGCCCCCCGAGGGGGCGCCCGCCCAGCTTGGGGCGGCCCGGCGCTGGGCGAGGATCTCCACGTCCGCGCGAGGTGGGGTTCAGGACCTTCCGTACGTGTCCTCGAAGCGCACGATGTCGTCTTCACCCAGGTAGCTGCCGCTTTGTACCTCGATGATCTCCAGCGGCACCTTGCCGGGGTTGGCCAGGCGGTGCACCTGGCCCAGGGGGATGTAGGTACTCTGGTTCTCCGACAGCACGATCGTCTTGTCGCCATTGGTGACCTCGGCGGTGCCGCTCACCACGATCCAATGCTCGGCGCGGTGGTGGTGCATCTGCAGGCTCAGTGAAGCGCCGGGCTTGACCATGATGCGCTTGACCTGGAAACGCGGGCCGTGGTCGATGCTGTCGTACCAACCCCAGGGGCGGTGGACCTTGCGGTGCAGGGCGTGTTCCTCACGCTTTTGCGCGGTCAGGGTGCCCACGATCTGCTTGACCTCTTGGCTACGCGCGCGGTCGGCCACCAGCACGGCGTCCGGCGTTTCCACGATGACCACGTCTTCCAGGCCCACCGCGCCCACCAGGCGGCTGGTGGCATGCACCAGCGTGTTGCGGCTGTCGCGGATGATGGCGTCTCCTTGCGCGGCGTTGCCATGCTCGTCGTGCGCGGCCACCTGCCACACCGCATCCCAGGCGCCCAGGTCGTTCCAGCCCGCGTTCAAGGGCACCATGCGGATGGCGTGAGCCGAACCGGGGCACTTCTCCATCACCGCATAGTCGATGGACTCGCTGGGGATGGCGGCAAAGAGCGCCTTGTCCGGGCGAACGAAGACGTGGTCGGCCCGGCGGGCATCCCAGGCAGCGCGGGTGGCGGTTTCGATGTCAGGCCGGAACTGCGCCAGGGCCTTGAGCCATGTGGAGGCTCGCAGCACGAACATGCCGCTGTTCCAGGTGTAGGTGCCCTCGGCCAGGTATCGAGCGGCCGTGGCCGCATCGGGCTTCTCCACGAACTGCAGCACGGCCTGCTCGCCATGCGTGCCGGCGTCACGTTCACTGCGGATGTAGCCGTAGCCCGTCTCCGGGCGGG
>JBEAWD010000295.1:0-3597 GCA_041160585.1 Pseudomonadota bacterium
CCCTTGCTTCGTCAAGGTGGCTCACGCCATGAGCCTGTGACACCGCAAACTGAACGCCATCATCACGGCAAGGCACCGCCTGCCCCCCTTCAATCGAACCGGAGATTTCCATGGACGCACCCGTCAAAGCCCTGAACACTGAAAAGGCCAAAGCCCTGGCCGCCGCCCTGGCCCAGATCGAAAAGCAATTCGGCAAAGGCTCCATCATGCGCCTGGGCGAAGGCGAAGCCGTGGAAGACATCCAGGTGGTGTCCACCGGCTCCCTGGGGCTTGACATCGCCCTGGGCGTGGGTGGCCTGCCCCGCGGCCGGGTGATCGAAATCTACGGCCCGGAGTCTTCCGGCAAAACCACCCTCACCCTGCAGGTGGTGGCCCAAATGCAAAGCCTGGGCGGCACCTGCGCCTTCATCGACGCCGAACATGCGCTGGATGTGCAGTACGCCCAAAAGCTCGGCGTCAATCTGCAAGACCTGCTCATCAGCCAGCCCGACACCGGCGAGCAGGCCCTGGAGATCGTCGATTCCCTCGTGCGCTCGGGCGCGGTCGACCTGGTCATCATCGACTCCGTGGCCGCCCTTACCCCGAAGGCCGAACTCGAAGGCGAAATGGGCGATTCCCTGCCCGGCCTGCAGGCCCGCCTCATGAGCCAGGCCCTGCGCAAGCTCACCGCCACCATCAAGAAGACCAACTGCACCGTCATCTTCATCAACCAGATCCGCATGAAGATCGGCGTGATGTTCGGCAGCCCCGAAACCACCACGGGCGGCAACGCACTGAAGTTCTACTCCTCCGTGCGCCTGGACATCCGGCGCACCGGCAGCATCAAGAAGGGCGAGGAGGTCATTGGCTCCGAAACCCGGGTCAAGGTGGTCAAGAACAAGGTCAGCCCCCCCTTCAAGACGGCCGAGTTCGACATCCTCTACGGGGAAGGCATCAGCCGCGAGGGCGAAATCATCGACATGGGCGTGCAGGCCCAGGTGGTCGACAAGTCCGGTGCTTGGTACGCCTACAAGGGCGAAAAGATCGGCCAGGGCAAGGACAACGCCCGTGAATTCCTGCGCGAGAACCCCGAGATCGCGGTGGAGATCGAGAACCGCATCCGTGAGTTCATGGGCATCCCCTTGCTGGAAAGCTCGGCCGACGCCCCCTGAAGCCAAGCGTCCCTGCCCGGCCACCGTGCCCTTCGCGCGCAAGCCACCGTCCTTGAAGGCCAGGGCCCTGCAAGCCCTGGCACTTCGAGAACACAGCCGCAGCGAGTTGCGCCAGAAACTGCTGCGCCCACCGCGCCTGGCCGCCCAGCCCGAAGATGGGGCCGATGCCCTCAGCCGGGCCGCCGAGGTCGACGCGCTGCTCGATGAGCTGCAAGCCCAAGGCCTGCTCAACGAAGACCGTTTCATCGAATCTCGGGTCCATGCCCGATCAGCGCGCTTTGGCAACCGCCGCATCCAGGCCGAGTTGGCCCAACACGGCCTTGAACTTGATGCCCAAACGGCGCAAAGCCTGCGCCACTCAGAGCTCGAGCGGGCACGCCAGGTGTGGGTCCGGCGATTCGGCGCGCAAGAGGCCGAGCGCCCGCCACAGCCGGCGGACATCGCCCGCCAGATGCGCTTCCTGGCCGCCCGCGGCTTCAGTCCGGAGGTCATCCGCCGCGTCATCAAGGGCAGCCGCCACGACGACTAGGGCGCCGGTGCCGCCCTGGGCCCGTGGTACATTGGGAATTGATTGACCGATTGGTCGGATAACCGCGCAAACCCGCGCGTTCCAGCAGTGGCGGTACACATGATGCATGGCCACTTGTTCGGCCGGTGTCAGTTCAACGCCAAGTTCCGGGCACACAATTCGGGCCGCAAAGGGCCCGCACGAGGCCGGCATGCCGCCCACGTGAAACCCGCCACGGGACCCGCACATCCGCTACCAAGAGGGAACCATGAAGATCCACGAGTACCAAGGCAAGGAAATCCTGCGCCAGTTCGGCGTGCCCGTGCCGCGGGGCTACCCCGCGTTCACCGTTCAGGAAGCCGTGGAAGCGGCACAAAAGCTGGGCACGCCGGTGTGCGTGGTGAAGGCCCAGATCCACGCCGGTGGCCGGGGCAAGGGCGGCGGGGTGAAGCTGGCCCGTTCAGTGGATGAGGTGAAGAACCTGGCCGGCCAGATCCTGGGCATGCAGCTCAAGACGCATCAGACCGGCCCCGAAGGCCAGAAGGTTCGCCGCCTGTACATCGAGGAAGGCGCGGACATCGGCAAGGAGTACTACGTCTCGGTGGTGACCGACCGGGCCACGCAAAAGGTGGCCTTTATCGCCTCCAGCGAAGGCGGCATGGACATCGAGGAAGTGGCTCACAGCCACCCCGAGAAGATCTGCAAGGTCTTCGTCGACCCGCTCACCGGCCTCACCGACGCGCAGGCCGCCCAGATCTGCAAGGGCATCGACATGCCTGAGGGGTCTGCCGCGCAGGCCAAGGACGTGTTCCAAAAGCTCTACCAGTGCTACATGGACACCGATGCCTCGCTGGTGGAGATCAACCCGCTCAATCGCGACAGCAAGGGCAACATCATCGCCCTGGACGCCAAGTTCAACTTCGACTCCAACGCTCTGTTCCGCCACCCCGAGATCGTTGCCCTGCGCGATCTGGACGAGGAAGACCCGGCCGAGATCGAAGCCTCCAAGTACGACCTGGCCTACATCAGCCTGGACGGCAACATCGGCTGCCTGGTCAACGGCGCAGGCCTGGCCATGGCCACCATGGACACCATCAAGCTCTTCGGCGGCGAGCCGGCCAACTTCCTGGACGTGGGCGGTGGCGCCACCGCCGAGAAGGTGACCGAGGCCTTCAAGATCATGCTGAAGAACCCCGAGGTCAAGGGCATCCTGGTCAACATCTTCGGCGGCATCATGAAGTGCGACACCATCGCCGAAGGCGTGATCGCCGCGTGCAAGGCCGTGAACCTCAAGGTGCCCCTGGTCGTGCGGATGAAGGGCACCAACGAGGACATCGGCAAGAAGATGCTGGCCGACTCGGGCCTGCCCATCATCAGCGCCGACACGATGGCCGAGGCGGCCACGAAGATTGTGGCGGCTGTCGCCTGAGGAGCCTGAAATGAGCATTCTGATCAACAAAGACACACGCGTCATCACCCAGGGCATCACCGGCAAGACGGGTCAGTTCCACACCCTGGGCTGCCAAGCCTATGCCAACGGCAAGAACTGCTTCGTCGCAGGCGTGAACCCCAAGAAGGCCGGTGAGAAGTTCTCCGACATTCCCATCTACGCCAGCGTCAAGGAAGCGGCCGGCCAAACGGGTGCGACGGTCAGCGTGATCTATGTGCCGCCGGCTGGCGCAGCCGATGCCATCTGGGAAGCCGTGGAAGCCGATCTGGATCTCGTGGTCTGCATCACCGAAGGCATCCCCGTTCGCGACATGCTGATGGTGCGCAACAAGATGAAGGCCAAGGAGGCAGCCGGCGGCAAGAAGACACTGCTGCTGGGCCCCAACTGCCCGGGCCTGATCACGCCCGAGGAAATCAAGATCGGCATCATGCCGGGCCACATCCACCGCAAGGGCCGCATCGGCGTGGTCTCCCGCTCTGGCACGTTGA
>JBEAWD010000038.1:0-6635 GCA_041160585.1 Pseudomonadota bacterium
CTCAGGTGCCGTGGCCGTGTGGTGGTGATGGGCATGGGCAAGAGCGGCCACGTGGGCCGCAAGATCGCCGCCACCCTGGCCTCCACCGGCACGCCGGCGATGTTCGTGCATCCTGCCGAGGCCAGCCACGGCGACCTGGGCATGGTCACGCCGCACGACGTGGTGCTGGCCATCAGCAACTCCGGCGAGAGCGACGAGCTCAATGTGATCCTGCCGGTGCTCAAGCGCTTGATGGTGCCCCTGCTGGCCATCACCGGTCGAGCCGACTCCACGCTGGCGCGCCATGCCGACGAGGTGCTGAGCTGCGCGGTGGAACAAGAGGCTTGCCCACTGAACCTCGCACCCACGGCCAGCACCACGGCGCAGATGGCACTGGGCGACGCCCTGGCCGTGGCCCTGTTGGACGCGCGCGGATTCAAGCCGGACGACTTTGCGCGTTCGCACCCCGGCGGCTCGCTGGGCCGCAAGCTGCTCATGCACGTGCGCGACCTCATGCGCCAGGGGGACGCCCTGCCCCTGGTGGCGCCGGAAACCGCCTTCAGTGACCTCCTTCGCGCCATGAGCGCCAAGGGCCTGGGCTTTGCGGCAGTGGTCGATGCGCAACAACGCCCCCTGGGCATCTTCACCGACGGCGACCTGCGCCGCCTGATCGAATCCGGCCACCAAGGGCAGGAGCTGCTGGCCCTGCGGGCGGTTGATGTGATGAGGCCCAACCCTCGACAGGTGCGGGAAGATGCCCTGGCGGTGGAAGCTGCGGACCTGATGGAGGCCCACCGCGTCACCAGCGTGCTGGTGACCGCCGCCAACGGTTCCATCGTCGGCGCACTCAACACGAACGACCTGATGCAGGCCAAGGTGATCTGACCATGAGCAAGCCCCCTGCTGCCGTCCAGCACCTCAGCCCCGCCCTGCGCTTCACGCCGGAAACCCTGATGGCGGCACAGGGCAGCCACACATCGGATGGCGCCATCGGTCTGAGGGTCTGCTTCTTCGACGTCGATGGCGTGCTCACCGATGGCAGGCTGTGGATCGGTGCCGAAGGTGAATCCGTCAAGGCCTTCCACGCGCTTGATGGCCATGGCCTGAAGCTGTTGCAGCAGGGCGGCATCACGCCGGTCATCATCACCGGCCGCGATTCGCAGGCGGTGCGCCGCCGGGTGGCCGATTTGGGTTTGACCCATGCGCACTATGGCGTGGCCGACAAGGTGGCCGTGGCGCAGTCGGTGCTGGGCCAGATGGGCCTGCACTGGGGCGATGCCGCGGCGATGGGTGACGACTGGCCCGACCTGCCCGTGTTGCAACGGGTGGCGTTCGCCTGCGTGCCACCTGGTGCACACACCGAGGTGCGCGCCATCGCCCACCACATCACGCAGGCCCCCGCGGGCCAGGGCGCCGCACGCGAATGCTGCGACCTGCTGCTCATGGCCAAAGGCCGCTACGCCGACCTGCTCAACGGTCACCTCACCACCCTGGACGCCCGCTGACGTGCAGGCCCAGATTCCCGCACCCGAGCTGCCTGGCGGCCCGAACGAGCGCGAACCTCGGCGTCCACGCGCCGCATCCGAACATTGGTCGATTCGCCTGCGCGACCTCTTGTCGACCTATCTGCCCCTGCTGTTGATGTTGCTGTTGGCCGCCCTGACCTGGTGGCTTGTTCGCATCACCCCCGTGCCCTTGGCGGCTCGAACCACGGAACTTGCTTCCCAGGCGCCCGACTACACCCTGGGCGAAGTGGAGCTGGTCCGCTACCGCGGTGACGGCTCGCTCATGGCCAGGATACGCGCGCGCGAACTGCGCCACTACCCCGTGGGCGACCGCGTGGAGCTCGATGCCGCGTGGCTGCTGGCCGACCACCCCGATGGCGCGCTCCTGGCGCAGGCCGAGCGCGCCACCGTCACCGATGAAGGGCAGCGCGTTCGACTCGAAGGCGATGTGCGGCTGAGTCGCGCCGCCACGCCCACCCAGGAGGCCTTCGAAGCCCGAACCCGGTTGCTGGAAGTCGACACCGAGTCCGGCCGGGCCTGGACCGATGAACCGGTCCAATGGACGCAGGGTGAGCTCAGGGCCCAGGCCGCCGGCCTCGACTACGACCAGTCAGGCGCCCGTCTGCAACTCAAAGGCCCGGTTCGCGCGCAACTGTCCGCGCCGCCGCGCGTCCCTCGCTAGAATGGGCTGCAGCAAGTTTCGTGCCTTTGCCCGAAGCCGCGTGCCCATGACCGCCACCCAAGACGACACCCACCCCCGCACCGCCCGCGCACTTTGCGCTGCGGCGCTGGTACTGGCTGCGTGTGCCGCCGTGAGCGCCCGCGCGGAAAAAGCCGACCGCCAACAGCCCTTGACCATTGAAGCCGACCAGGGCAGCACCGTCGACTTGGCCCGGCGCGTGGTGGTCTTCAACGGCCGTGTGGTGCTCACGCAGGGCAGCTTGCGCATCCTGGCCGATCGTGTGGAAGTGGCCGAGGTGGGCGAAGGCCAACGCACCGCCCAGGCGCGGGGCCGGCCTGAACAACCCGCCCAATTCCGCGAAAAGCGTGAGGGTGTGGACGAATTCGTGGAAGGCCGCGCCGACCTCATCGAATACGACAGCCGTGAGGCCCTGATCCGGCTCAGCGGCAAGGCCGTGGTGCGCCGCCTGCGCGGCACGCAACTGGCCGATGAGGTGCAGGGCGAGACCATCATCTGGAACGGCAACCGCGAGACCTTCAGCGTCGCGCCCGCTGAACGAGGCAGCGCCGACGGCCGCGGCGAGCGGGTCCGGGGCGTGTTCGCCCCGCCACCATCGCCACCGGCAACTTCGCCGGCCCCTTCCCCCATCCGGTGCGCCGGCCGCTGGGCCGTCCGCACCGTCGGCGGCCAACCCCGCACGGCGATGAACGCGCCTGGGCCCCGAATGACAACGCCAGGCTTGGCCGCCGATCCCGGCACGAGCCCCGGCGCAAAGGCGGGGCTTGAAGCGACAGGCTTGGTCAAGCGCTACGGCACCCGCACGGTGGTCGATGGCGGCCACCTGCGCGTGTGCCCCGGCGAGGTGGTCGGGCTGCTCGGCCCCAACGGCGCGGGCAAGACCACCACCTTCTACATGGTCGTGGGCCTGGTGCGGGCCGATGCCGGCACCATCCTTATCGATGGCCAAGCCGTGCACGATAGGCCCATCCACCAGCGCTCACGCCTGGGCCTGAGCTACCTGCCACAAGAGGCCTCCATCTTTCGCCGGCTCAACGTCGAGGACAACATCCGCGCGGTGCTGGAGCTTCAGCGCGGTGCCGATGGCAAGCCGCTGTCCGAATCGGACATCGAGCAGCGGCTGGACGGCCTGCTGGACGACCTGTCGATCCAGCGCATCCGCCACGTGGCCGCGCCGGCGCTATCGGGTGGCGAGCGCCGGCGCGTGGAAATCGCCCGTGCCCTGGCCACCCAGCCGCGCTTCATCCTCCTGGACGAACCCTTCGCCGGCGTCGACCCGATCGCCGTGCTCGAGATCCAGCGCATCATCGGTTTCCTCAAGGCCCGCGGCATCGGTGTGCTCATCACCGACCACAATGTGCGTGAAACCCTGGGCATCTGCGACCGCGCCTACATCGTCAGCGAAGGCCGCGTGCTGGCCGAAGGCACCCCCGGTGAGATCGTGGCCAACCCGCAGGTGCGCAAGGTGTATCTGGGCGAGCACTTCAAGCTGTGACGGCGACATGAGTTCAGCATGAACCTGCGGCCATGAAGACCTCACTCCAAGTCCGCCTGTCGCAGCATCTGGCGCTCACGCCCCAGTTGCAGCAGTCCATCCGCTTGCTGCAGCTGTCCACCCTGGAGCTCCAGCAAGAGGTCGGCCAGATGCTCGAGGCCAATCCCTTCCTGGAGATGGAGGACGATGCGCCTTCGGCGTTTGAGGCGTCCCTGGACGCCGCGGCCAGCGCCGATGCGGCCGCGCCCGAGCGATTGCGTGAGCGAGGTGAGGCCGCCGCCGAGCCCAGCACCGAATGGGAGTCGGCCGAGTCCGGCGGTTTGGGCGATGCAGACTTCGGCACCACCGCGCAATCCGATTGGGAGAACGGCACCGAGGCCGACGACTTTGACGGCATCCGTGAACTGCCCAGCCTGACCGGCAGCGTCAGTGGCAGTGGCGCCAACCGTGAAGACGAGGACAGCCCCAGCGACCAGGACAGCGGCCTCATCACGCTGGCCGAGCACCTTCAGGCACAGCTAGCCGGCATGCGCCTGTCCAGCGCCGACCGGGCAGCGCTGCAGGTGCTGATCGACTCGCTCAACGAGGACGGCTGGCTCGTCGATTCGATCGAGGACATTGCGCGCTCGCTGTTGGGCCTTCCCTTGTCGACGACGGATGTGTCGGGCGAGCCGGTGACCGGCGGCAGCGATGAGCCCACAACGGTAGACGAAGCCGCCGGGCGTGCCCTTGAAGAACTCATGGAGCGCCTGAACTGCGCCCTGAAGTGGTTGCAGGCACTCGACCCCGTGGGGGTGGGCGCGCGCAACCTGCCCGAATGCCTGTCGCTTCAGTTGCGGGCCATGGTGCCCAACCCCGAGCGTGATTTGGCCTTGCTGATCGTCGACCGCTACCTCGACCTGCTGGCCAAGCGCGACACCAAGAAACTCATGGCGGCCACCGGCTGCGACGAGCAGGACCTGCGCTGGGCGCAACAACTCATCCGCGAGTGCGACCCCAAGCCCGGCCGTGCCTTCGCCTCCGATGTGGGCGCCATCGTGATTCCCGATGTCATCGTGCAACGCAGCGGGCGGGGCTTTCGCGTGGTGCTCAACCCCGACGTGATGCCCAAGCTGCGCATCAACGAACTCTACGCCGGCGCGCTCAAGGGGCGCGGCAAGAACGCCTCGCCCTTGTCCAGCCACCTGCAGGAAGCCCGTTGGTTCATGAAGAACATCCAGCAGCGCTTCGACACCATCCTGCGCGTGTCCTCGGCCATCGCCGAGCGTCAGAAGAACTTCTTCACCCATGGCGAAATTGCGATGAAGCCCCTGGTGCTGCGCGAGATTGCCGATGAACTCGGCTTGCATGAAAGCACCATCTCGCGGGTGACCACGGCCAAGTACATGGCAACTCCCTTTGGCACCTACGAGCTGAAGTACTTCTTCGGCTCATCGCTGAACACCGAAGCCGGCGGCAACGCCAGCAGCACCGCGGTGCGGGCGCTCATCAAGCAGTTCATTGCCGCCGAAGACACC
The DNA here is from genome assembly GCA_041160585.1 of Pseudomonadota bacterium. Classification (GTDB taxonomy): domain Bacteria; phylum Pseudomonadota; class Gammaproteobacteria; order Burkholderiales; family Burkholderiaceae_C; genus RFTU01. The sequence continues at coordinate 5,197 of JBEAWD010000038.1, forward strand.
AAGAAGCCCCTGTCGGACAACCACCTGTCCGACATGTTGGCCGAGCAAGGCATTCAGGTGGCGCGCCGCACCGTGGCCAAATACCGCGAGGCCCTGAAGATTGCGCCGGCCAGCCTGCGCAAGGTGATCTAGTTGCTCGACACCCGCGCCCCGATCTTCCTGCCCTGCGCCCAAGGCGTGGAGCCGTTGTTGGCCGCCGAGTGCCGCACGCTGTTGCCAGAGGGCACGCCGATCGAGGAAAGCCGCGGCGGTGTTCGTGTCACGGCCGGGCCGCTCGACGGCATGCGCCTGAACCTGCACAGCCGCCTGGCCCAGCGGGTGCTGTGGCCCCTGCGCGGCGCGAGCTACCGCGACGAGCATGACCTCTACGATTGCGCGCGCGAAGTGGACTGGCCCGCTTGGATCACCCCGCAGCAAACCCTGCGCGTGGACACCAGTGCCTGGCGCAGCCCCTTGAAGAGCCTGAACTTTGCCACCCTGCGCATCAAGGACGCGGTGTGCGATGTGATGCGTGAGCGCACGGGTGAGCGCCCCAGCGTCGATACGCAGCGGCCACATCTGCCCCTGATGCTCTACCTCGGGCCCGAGGAGTTCATGCTCTACGTGGACCTCAGCGGCGAGGCGCTGTTCAAGCGCGGTTGGCGTGACGCACGCGGTGGCCGCGTGGATGTGAAGGGCGAAGCGCCGCTGAAGGAAACGCTGGCTGCAGCGATGCTGGCTGCAGCCGGGTGGCAGGGCCGAGAAGAAGATGGTCCTCTGCTGGACCCCTGCTGTGGCGCCGGCACCATCGCCATCGAGGCCGCGCAGATGGCCTGCGGCATGGCGCCGGGCCTGCAGCGCGCCTTTGCCTTCGAGAAGCTCGCGCCCTTCCGACCGCATCTGCCGGATTGGCAGAGGATGAAGGCCCAGGCCCGCGCGGCGGTTCACCCACCGCGCGTGGCCGTCCATGCCGGCGACGTGAGCTTTCGCATGACCGACTTCGCGCAGCGCAATGCCGAGCGGGCCGGCGTGGCGCATGCCATCGCCTTCAAGACGGCCGATGCGCTGCAGCGCCCGGCCCCTGCCGAACGCGGCATGATCGTGATGAATCCGCCCTATGGCGAACGCATCGAGGCCAAGGGATCCGCGCGTGCGGCGGCGGCGCCGCGCGAAGGCTTCGAAGAGGGCAACGCTTGCCTGTTCTACGAAGGCCTATCCGCCCAGTGGAAGCGCCACTACGCGGGCTGGTCGGCCTGGGTACTCACGCCGGAGCTGAAGTTGCCCGGCCTGATGCGCCTGAAGGAAAGCCGCCGCGTGCCCATGTTCAACGGCGCCATCGAGTGCCGCCTGTTCCGCTTCGACATGGTGGCGGGCTCGGCGCGCTGAGGCCACAAGTCATCGACCATTTCGCGAAGGTCGCAGGCTCGCGCACCGCAACGTCATGGCCGGCACCGATGCAG
>JBEAWD010000157.1:0-7620 GCA_041160585.1 Pseudomonadota bacterium
ACATGAGCCCGATCTATCGCTACCTCGGGGCGGACGAGGCCACGTTACCGCTCCTCTGGCTGGCCGGCCCCATGACCGGCCTGCTGGTGCAGCCGATCGTGGGGGCCATGAGTGACCGCACCACGTCGCGCTATGGCCGGCGCACGCCGTATTTTCTGATCGGGGCCATCCTGTGTTCACTTTGTCTGCTGGCCATGCCCTACAGCAGTGCCCTGTGGATGGCCGCCAGCCTGTTGTGGATCCTGGACGCGGCCAACAACATCACGCTGGAACCCTACCGCGCCTATGTGGGCGACCGCCTGGACAGCAGCCAGCACTCGCTGGGTTACCTGTGCCAGGCGGCGTTCACCGGGCTGGCACAGACGCTGAGCTACCTCGCGCCGTCGATCCTGGTCTATGGCTTTGGCGTCAACAAGGACCTGGTCGACGAGAACAACATCCCCGTCATCACCAAGATCGCCTTCATGATCGGGGCGGTGCTGTCCATCTGCACCATTGCCTTCTCGGTCTGGCGTGTGAAGGAGTTGCCCCTCACGCCTGAGCAGGTGGAAGAGATCCAGCGCAAGCCATCGGGCGTGGCCGCCACCCTGCGCGAAATCGTCCAGGCCATCCGCGAGATGCCGCCGGCCATGCGCCAGATGGGCCTGATGATGCTGTTCGTCTGGTACGGCCTGAGCACCTATTGGCAGTACATCGCCTATTCGCTGGCGCGTTCCCTGTTCGATACCACCGACCCCACCAGCACCGGCTTTCGGGACGCGGTGCTGATCAATGGGCAGATCGGCGGCTTCTACAACGCGGTGGCCTTCGTGACAGCGTTCATGCTGGTGCCTTTTGCACGGCGCTTCAGCCCGCGCAATGTGCACGTGGTGTGCATGTCGCTGGCCGGCATCGGCATGATGTCCTTGCCCTTCATCGACAACACCTGGCTGCTGTTCGTCCCCATGGTGGGGGTAGGCCTGGGGTGGGCCAGCCTGATGGGCAACCCCTATGCGATCCTGGCCGGATCGGTTCCGCCGGAGCGCACGGGCGTGTACATGGGCATCTTCAACATGTTCATCGTGATCCCCATGCTGTTCCAGATGGCCACGATGCCGCTGTACTACAACAGCTGGCTGGGCGGAGACTCACGCAACGCGATCGTGCTGGCCGGCAGCCTGCTGCTGCTGGGTGGCTTGGCCATGCTGATGGTGCGCCCCTCTGGCGCGCGTGCCGAGCACAGCGCCTGAGGGACGACCCAGGATCGAGGCGGGGGCCGGTCAGGCCTGATCGAAGGGCATCCGAACCTGGCTGAGGTCCTTGCGGGTTTCGACCAGCACCAAGGGACCTTCGTCCAGCACCACACGTGGCTTGGGCAGGCGCGGCACATGCACCGGCTTCGGGGTGTTGGCGATGGCCACCTGCGCGGCTGCCACCTTGTCCGCATCCGAATGCACCCACTGCAGGCCAGCTTGCGTGGCCAGTGTCTGCAAGGCATCGATCGGCAGAATGAAGGGCACGGCTGCGGCACGCGGGGCCACAGGCGCCGCAGCGGCATTCGGGGCCACAGGCGCTGCAGCTGGCTGGGCTGAAACTTCGGCGTGGATCACCGTGGGCGCACCAGCCGATGCCGCCGCCGGTGCAGACACCGGAGTCGCCCAGGCTTCAACCGGGGTGGGTGCCGGCGAGACCTGAGCATCGGCCGGCGCGGCCGTGGCTGCGGCAAGCGGTGCGGTTTCATCGGCAGCGGCTGCCGCCGGGTTTGAATCGAACAGCTCGCCGGCGGTTTCCGCGTTCAGCTCGGCGGCCTGATCCGCCCCATCCCGTCCACGGCCCCGACCACCGCGACGGCGGCGACGACGGCCTTCGCCACCATCGCCCGCATCGCTGCGCTCGCCGGTCGTGGCATCGAAGGTGCTGGAACCGCCCGTGGCTGTCTCGGCGGCGCCACTGGCATCGGACGGGGCTGCCGAGACGGTAGCGGCCGTGGCCGTGGCCAGCGATTCGTCTGTCGCCTCAGCGCGGCCTTCACCGCGCCGGTCACCGCGTCGGTCGCGGCGCTCTCGGCGTTCCTGGCTTCGGGTCTCGTCGCCCTCACGAGTCGCCTCACGAGACGCCTCACGAGTGGTCTCGGTGCGGCGTGAATCCGAGCGGCCCTCACGAACTTCACGAACTTCACGGGTCTCGGGCTTGCCCTTGACCCCATCGGCCGCTTCGGTACGACCACCTTCGCGGCTTTCACGGCCTTCGCGGCCCTCACGGCTCTCACGGCTCTCACGGCCACCGCGGCGGCCATCGCCACCGCGTCCGCCACGCCGACCGTCTCGTCCTTCACGTCCATCCTTGCGGTCACGCGAGGCGCCGCCGGCACCGGCTTCACCGGCCACCGAGGCGCTGCCGCCCTTGGCACCCGTTGCCGTCGAGCCGGCGGGGGAGGGGGCTTGCGATGCAGAGGACCCACCGAAGATCCGCTTGATCCAGGCGAAGAAGCCGCCGGAGGGTGCCGGGGCCGCTGCGGCCGTTGGTGCCGATGCAGAGGCCGATGCGGAGGCCGATGCGCCAGACCGTGCCGCGCCGCCCGCGCCCTTGGCGCCGGGCTTGACCGAGGCCGCGGCCTGCGCTGCCACGGGCTCGGTCGGCAGGGGGGCCGGTTCGTCGCGGATCACGCCCTTGATCACCGGCTCCTGCTTGGCCTTGGCCCGATCATTGGCATCCCGGCGGCGCGTGATGGCCACCTCGTCTGCCGGCTCCTCGATCATCGTGTAGGAGGCGCGGAACGATTCCAAGCGCGGGTCGTCGTGGCGCAGGCGCTCGAGCTTGTAGTTCGGCGTCTGCAGGTGCGGGTTCGGAATCAGCAGCACGTTCAGGCGCTGCTTGAGTTCGATGCGCGAAATCTCCTGGCGCTTCTCATTGAGCAGGAAGGACACCACTTCCACCGGCACCTGCACGTGCACGGCAGCGGTGTTGTCCTTCATCGACTCTTCCTGCACCATGCGCAGAATCTGCAGGGCGGAGCTTTCGGTGTCACGGATGTGGCCGGTGCCCTGGCAGCGCGGGCAGGTGATGTGCGAGCCTTCGCTCAAGGCCGGACGCAGGCGCTGGCGCGACATCTCCAGCAGGCCGAACTTGCTGATGGTGGAGAACTGAACGCGGGCACGGTCCTGGCGCAGGGCATCCTTCAGGCGTTGCTCCACGTCACGTCGGTTCTTGCTCTCCTCCATGTCGATGAAGTCGACGACGATCAGCCCGCCCAAGTCGCGCAGGCGCATCTGGCGCGCGATCTCGTCGGCCGCCTCGAGGTTGGTGCGGGTGGCGGTTTCCTCGATGTCGCCACCGCGCGTGGCGCGGGCGGAGTTCACGTCGATCGACACCAGCGCCTCGGTGTGGTCGATCACGATGGCGCCGCCCGAGGGCAGGTTGACCGTGCGGCTGAAGGCTGTCTCGATCTGGTTTTCGATCTGAAAGCGCGAGAACAGCGGCGCGTCGTCACGGTAGCGCTTCACGCGATGGCCCTGGTCGGGCATCACGTGGTTCATGAACTGGTGGGCCTGCTCGAAGATGTCGTCGGTGTCGATCAGGATCTCGCCGATGTCCGAGGTGAAGTAGTCGCGGATGGCGCGGATGACCAGCGAGCTTTCCTGATAGATCAGGTAGGCACCCTTGCCAGCCTTGCCGGCCTCGTCGATGGCCGACCACAACTTGAGCATGTAGTTGAGGTCCCACTGCAGCTCGGCGGCGCTGCGGCCGATACCGGCGGTGCGGGCGATCAGGCTCATCCCCTTGGGGTAGTCGAGCTGATCCATGTTCTCCTTGAGCTCTTCCCGGTCGTCCCCCTCGATGCGGCGTGAAACACCACCGCCTCGCGGGTTGTTGGGCATGAGCACCAGGTAGCGCCCGGCCAGGGAAATGAAGGTGGTGAGCGCCGCACCCTTGTTGCCGCGTTCTTCCTTTTCCACCTGCACCAACAGCTCGGTGCCGTTGGCGATCACGTCCTGGATCTTGGCGTCGCGCACGGAAACGCCCGCCTTGAAGTACTCCTTGGCGATTTCCTTGAAGGGCAGGAAGCCGTGTCGGTCCTCGCCGTAGTCGACGAAGCAGGCTTCAAGCGAAGGCTCCACCCGCGTGACCACGGCCTTGTAGATGTTGCCCTTGCGCTGTTCGCGCCCTTCAATCTCGGTTTCGAAGTCGAGGAGCTTTTGTCCTTCGACGATCGCCAGACGCCGCTCTTCGGGCTGCGTGGCGTTGATCAGCATGCGCTTCATGTGCACTCCCGCGCCGCATTGCCCTTTGCCAGACTGCTGCTGGACCGGCCATGCGACGCACACACGGCAAGAGGCGATCAGCCTCCGGCCGCGATGTTGGCAGCCGCCTGCGCCGGGGGCATGCTGGGCATGACCTTCTCGGCGCACACGGCCACCGCTCGATGCACGAGCGACACGGAAAAACCCGAAAGGAATCGCCCTGGGCTGCGCTGTTCGGGTCGAGCCGTTCGGCTCAGGCCCCTGAAATCAGCGGCAGTGGGGCAGCGAGCGCCAAGAGCCTGATGGCGCCTTCAGCCGGTGCGTCGTGCGTTCCGCGCCTGTCAACCTGGCTGCCGTGTGCGCCAGGGCCGACCGGTGAACCCGAACACAGCGGGTTCGACGGCCGACGGCGCATCGCAGGGGTGGCGGGCATCCGCAGGATCAGCGGCATGGGCATCGGGCTCTTGGAGCAGGGCGCCCGCCTGATCAATGGACCAGGCGGACAGCCGAAAACCTTGGTCGGTTGCGCAGAGGCGGTGCCGATGGCATCAGCGCCACACCCACGCAGGGTTCTTCAGTGGTGGCTCTTCCGACGGAGGCCCCGCGCTGCCGGCTCACTTGGGGAGACGGCCCGCGCAGCGCCATCCGGCGTTGCATCACCCTTGTGGACTTGCGTCCCTTTGCCGCGCCTTGCCTGGGGGTGCCCGGTAAACTCCGGGAAAATCAAGCACTTGCTTTGCACCCTTCCACCCATTCATTGACTGAACGGACCGCAGACGTGACGGCCCCGAGTATAAGCCAACCGGCCGTGCGTCAGGTGGTGGTCGATGAGGCCGGCGAAGGGCAGCGTCTGGACAACTTTCTGATCCGGCACCTCAAGGGGGTGCCCAAGACGCACGTCTACCGCATCATCCGCTCGGGTGAGGTGCGGGTGAACAAGGCCCGCGCCCAGGCCGAAACCCGGCTGGCGAACGGCGACACGGTGCGGATTCCGCCGGTGCGGATGGCGCCCAGCGCGCTGGCGGGCGCGCAGGGCACCGGTGGCCCAGCTGAGCGGTCCGGTGCGGCGGCGGTCGGCTCCTCCGGTCTTGCGGCGTCTGCTGCCACCCCCGCCCGCGAATTCCCGGTGTTGTTCGAGGACGACGCCGTGCTGGCCATCGACAAGCCCGCCGGGGTGGCGGTGCACGGTGGCTCCGGGGTGGCCCATGGGGTGATCGAACAGCTGCGTCGCGCACGCCCAGGCGCCCGGTTTCTGGAACTGGTGCACCGGCTCGACAAGGAAACCTCGGGCATCCTGCTCTTGGCCAAGAAGCGCAGCGCCCTGGTGCACCTGCAGGACCAGTTCCGCCGCACGGCCGGCCAAAACGGCGTGCACAAGGTGTACGCCGCCCTGGTGTGGGGCCAGTGGCCGGCCAGCCAGAAGGTGGTGGACCTGTCGCTGCACAAGACGCTGGACGCCGCCGGCGAGCGGCATGTGCGGGTGGTGCAGGACGGCCATCCGGATGGCCGGCGCTCGATCTCCCTGGTGAAGGTGGTGCAGGCCTGGCCGGCCATTGGTGGGCCCACCGCCCACGAACAGGTGAGCCAGGTGGATGTCACCCTCAAGACCGGCCGCACGCACCAGATCCGCGTGCACCTGGCCCATCACGGTCACGCGATCGTGGGCGACCCCAAGTACGGCGATTTCGCGCGCAACCGCCAATGGGCGCGCGGGCCACTGCGGTTCGCGCGCATGTTCCTGCATGCGCGCCAGATCGCTTTTGACCATCCGGTCACCGGCCAACGGGTGTCCCTTGAGGCGCCACTTCCATCGGAATGCGCGACACTGCTGCAACGACTCTGAACCCGAGGGGCGTTTGCCCTTGCCCATGAACCGACCCCAACAATTCGACCTGATCGTCTTCGATTGGGACGGCACGCTCTTTGACTCCACCGCGCTGATCGTGCGCTGCATCCAGAACGCCTGCCGAGATCTGGGTGTGGCCGTGCCGCCGGTGGAGCGTGCGGCCTATGTGATCGGGCTGGGCCTGCGCGACGCGCTCGAACACGCGGTGCCCGACCTGCCGCCCCAGCGCTATGGAGAACTGGCCCAGCGCTACCGGCACCATTACCTGGCCAGCCAGCACGAGCTCAGCCTCTTCGGCGGCACCCTGGACATGCTGCGCGAACTCAAGGCACGCCACCACTGGCTGGCCGTGGCCACGGGCAAGGGTCGCCAAGGCCTGAACGACGCACTGGCTCATGCCGACCTGGTGGGCATGTTCGACGGCACCCGCACAGCCGACGAAACCGCCTCCAAGCCGCACCCGCGCATGCTGCTGGAGCTGATCGACGAGTTCGGCGTGCGGGCCGAGCGCACCCTCATGGTGGGCGACACCACGCACGACCTGCAGTTGGCGCAGAACGCCGGTACTGCCAGCGTGGGCGTGAGCTTCGGCGCGCACGATCACGAAGCCTTCACGCCTTTCAACCCGCGCCATGTGGCGCATTCGACGGCTGAACTGCACCACTGGCTGCGCGAGCATGCCTGAGTTGAGCTCTACGCCCATCGACCTTTGCGCCTCAGAAGACTTGGCCGAGCGCGGCCAGGCCTATTCCTTCGATGTCCTGTGGCGTGGCCAGAGCGTTCGAGCCTTCGCGCTGCGCTTTGAAGGCCGCGTGGTGGCCTACCTGAACCGCTGCGCGCACGTGCCCACGGAAATGGATTGGAATCCGGGCCAGTTCCTGGACGCCGACCGTGCGTTCATCCTGTGCTCCATCCACGGGGCCGCCTACGACCCGCGCAATGGCCGCTGCGCGGGAGGCCCGTGCGGCCGTGGGGCCTTGGTGCCCTTGAGCATCCGGGAAGAAGGGGGACGGGTCGCTTGGTATCCTTCTGGCGATCTTGAACCCGTGAGCTTCACATGAACGACGATCCGCTGCAGAACAATCCCTTGAGGGACGCGCCGCCGGCGGCTTCAAGCCCCGCGGCGCCGGGCGCGCAGGCTTCGCGTGAAGATGCGGCACGCAACACGGGTGAACCCGGCACGGCCCAGGCCATGGAGCGTGTGCTGACCGAACTGATCAAAGACCGTCGTGCCGAGCGGCGCTGGCGATCGGTGTTTCGCTTGGGCTGGTTGCTGGTGGCCGTTGCCCTGATTTGGACCCTGACGCCCAGCCGCGGCCTGAGCACTGCGCCGGCCGGCCCCCACACGGCCATGGTGGACCTGCGTGGGGAAATCCACGCCGAAGGCCTGGCCAGCGCGGAGGCCCTGATCAGTGCGCTGCGCGACGCCTTTGCCAACCCCAATGCGCGCGCGGTGGTACTGCGCATCAACAGCCCGGGCGGCTCACCCGTGCAGGCTGGCCTGGTCAACGACGAGATTCGTCGACTCAAGGAAATCCACCAGAAGAAGGTCTA
>JBEAWD010000082.1:0-4149 GCA_041160585.1 Pseudomonadota bacterium
GGTGCAAGCTACTTGGGCCGGCGGTCGAACACCCGCTTGGCCTTGCCCACTTCGGTTCGCTTGATGCTGCCAGGTGCCAGCACCACCACCCGGGTGGAAATGCCCACCAGGGTCTTGATGCGGTGGTTGACCCAACGGGAGATGTCGTCGAGCTGGGTGCCCGAGCCGCCGCCGTGCTGAGGCTGAAGCTCGGTGTGCACCTCCACCTCGTCGAGGTGCCCATCACGGCTGACATGGATCTCATACTGGCCCGACAGCTGCTCGTGGGCCAAGATGATCTCCTCGATCTGCGTGGGGAACACATTCACGCCGCGGATGATGAGCATGTCGTCGCTGCGGCCCACGATCTTGCCAATGCGCCGGAAGGAGCGGGCCGTGGGTGGCAGCAGGCGTGTGAGGTCGCGCGTGCGGTAGCGGATGATGGGCAGGGCTTCCTTGGTCAGCGAGGTGAACACCAGCTCGCCCTCGCTGCCGTCGGGCAGCACCTCGCCCGTCTCGGGGTCGATGATCTCCGGATAGAAGTGGTCTTCCCAGATCACGGGGCCGTCCTGCGTTTCCACGCACTCGCTGGCCACGCCAGGGCCCATCACTTCGGACAATCCGTAGATGTCCACAGCCTTGATGTCGGCCTTGTTCTGGATTTCCGTGCGCATGGCCTCGGTCCAGGGCTCGGCCCCAAAAATGCCGATCTCCAGCGAGGATTCGCGCGGGTCCATCCCCATCTTCTGGAAGTGCTCGATGATCACCTGCATGTAGCTGGGCGTGACCATGATGACGCGCGGCTTGAAGTCGGTGATGAGCTGGATCTGCTTTTCCGTCTGACCGCCGCTCATCGGGATGACGGTACAGCCCAATCGCTCCACACCATAGTGGGCGCCCAGGCCGCCAGTGAACAGGCCATAGCCGTAGGCCACGTGCACGATGTCACCGGGGCGAGTGCCTGCGGCGCGGATGGAACGCGCCACAAGGTCGGCCCAGTTGGAGATGTCCTGCCTCGTGTAGCCCACCACCGTGGGCTTGCCGGTGGTGCCCGACGAGGCGTGGATGCGCACCACCTGCTGGCGCGGCACGGCGAACAGGCCGAAGGGGTAGTGGTCGCGCAGTTCCTTCTTCGTGGTGAAGGGGAAACGGGCCAAGTCGGCCAGCGATCTGCAGTCCGACGGGTGCACGCCCTTCTCATCGAAGGCGCGCCGGTAGTGCGGCACATGGTCGTAGGCATGCTGCAAGGTCCACTGCAAGCGCTTCAACTGCAGCGCCGTGATCTCATCGCGGCTGGCGCGCTCAATCGGATCGAGTTCCTCAGTTGCGGGCGGGCGGACATCCACCATGGTCTTGGTTCTCCGGGTGCGGGGGCTTGGGTCGTGGGAAGGAGTGAGGCACAGGCCTTCAGACCGCCACCACCGGCTTGCCCTTCATCGTGTAGGACCGGCCTCGAAACAGCGCAATGCGCTGCTGATCCTGGTTTCGCACTTCCACGTCGTAGACGCCGGTGCGCGAGGTCTTGTTCTGTTCTGTGCAAACCGCCGTCAGCACGTCGCCCTGGCGCGCAGGCGCGACGATGCTGATGTCGAAACCCGAGGCAACGGTGATTTCGTTGTAGGCGTTGCAGGCAAAGGCGAAGGCGCTGTCGGCCAGCGTGGCGATGAAGCCGCCGTGGCAGGTGGCGTGGCCATTGAGCATCCACGGCTGCACGGTCATGGTGGCTGTGGCCGAGCCCGGGCCCACAGCCGCGATGGCGATCCCCATGTGCGCGGTGGCCTGGTCGCCCTGCAGCATGGCGTCGCGCACGCGCGCAGCCAAGGCCAGGGCCTGTTCATCGAAAGCGTGGGCGCTTTGGGACATGTTTTGGGACATGTTTTGGGACATGGGCAGTGTGTCGGGGTGCGGCCGCGGCATCCTGGCGCTCAGCGGTCGGTGAACACGGGGGCTCGCTTGGCCAAGAAAGCTGCAATGCCCTCCTGGCAATCGTGGGCGACAGCTAACCCGGCCTGAAGTTGAGCTTCGGCACCCAGCGCCCCTTCGAGGCTCAGGTGCTGCGCGGCGTCCATGGCCAGCCGCGTGGCCACCAAGGCCTTGACCGGCATGGCTGCCAGCTTGGCCGCCAGGGCCTGCACCGCGGGCACCAGTTCGGCATCGGGCACGCACTGCCAGATCAAGCCCAGCGCCTTGGCCTGCGCCGCGCCAAGCTTGTCGCCGGTGAGCGTCAGGCCCAGGGCGGTGGCACGGCCCACCAGGCGGGGCAGCAACCAGGTACCGCCGCAATCGGGCACCAGGCCAATTTTGGAAAACGCCTGGATGAAGGAGGCCGATTCGGCGGCCACCACCAGGTCACAACCCAGCGCCAGGTTGGCGCCGGCGCCGGCGGCCACCCCATTGACGGCCGCGATGACCGGCACCGGCATTCGGCTGACCTGCAGGGCCAGGGGCTTGTAGTGCTCGGCCACCAGGTCGCCCACGCCCGGGGCCTGCGGGTCCATCACCTCAGCCAGGTCTTGCCCGGCACAAAAGGCGCGACCGGCGCCGGTGATCACCACCGCGCGTACGCTGGAAGTGGAGGCGGCCTCGGCCAGGGCCGCACGCAGGGCCTGGTGCATGGGCACGGTGAAGCTGTTGAGCGCCTGCGGGCGGTTGAGCATGATCGTGCGCACCGCACCCTCGTCTTGAACCAGGATGGGCGAATCGGCAGCGGGGGAGGCGGTCATGGTCGGGTGGGTGGTATGCACACCGGTTGTGCTTTCACAACCCGCATCGTATAGTTTACCGACCGGTCGGTCAATTAATGGATTTCCCATGCCCTGCTATTCCCTGGACGGCTTGTCCCCCGTCGTGCACCCCAGTGCCTTCGTGCACCCCAGCGCCGAGTTGATCGGCGATGTGTGGATCGGCGCGAATGTCTACATTGGCCCATTGGCCAGCCTGCGCGGCGATTTCGGGCGAATCGTGGTGCGCGAAGGCGCCAACGTGCAGGACACCTGCGTGATGCATGCCTTTCCCGGCAAAGACTGCGTGGTCGAGGTGGATGGCCACATCGGCCATGGCGCCGTGCTGCATGGCTGCACCGTGGGCCGCAACGCCCTGGTGGGGATGAACAGCGTGGTGATGGACGAGGTCGAGATCGGCGAATCCACCATCGTGGCGGCCGGTGCCTTCGTCCGTGCCGGCATGAAGGTGCCGACGCGCTCGTTGCTGATGGGCTCGCCAGCCAAGGTGGTACGCGAGCTTTCAGATGACGAAGTGCGCTGGAAGGGCCAGGGCACCCAGGTGTACCAAGCGCTGGCCAGACGCTGCCGCGCCAGCTTGGTGCCGGTTGAGCCCTTGGCCCATGCGGATGAGGCCCGTTCGCGCTTCACACCGGCGCAACTCACCGCCGGCGTCAGCGAGGCCGAGTTGGGGCTCAAGCCGCTGGTGGAGGTCAAGCGCAGTTGATCTTCAGTCCCCGTCGTCGATCTTCCGTGGCCCACCGCATCAGGCGCCGGGCCTGAGGCGTCAATACAGGGCCTGCACGAGCCCGAGCGACAACACAGGGAACAGCAGCATCAACAGCAGGCGAACCACATCCCAGGCCAGGAAGGGCATGACACCCTTGTAGGTCTCCGCCATCGGCACCTCGCGGGCCAAGTTGTTGACCACATAGACGCACAGGCCCACCGGCGGGGCGGTCATGCCGATGCCCACCGTCATCAGCACCAGGATGCCGAACCAGATGGCCTTCATCTCCGGCGTCAGACCCCACAGGTCCAATCCCATGATGGTCGGGAACAGCACCGGGATCGTCAACAGCATCATGGACAGCTCATCCATGACGCAGCCCAGCAGCACATAGAAGGCCAGGACAGCCCCCAGGATTAGCAGGGGCGACACCTCCAGCGTGCCCACATAGGACGCCAGCGCGGCGGGCAGCTGGGTGAGCGCCAGACTGGCGTTCATCATGTCCGCCCCCAGGAAGATGAGGAAGACCATGGCGCTGGTTTCCGCCGTCCCGAGAAAGCTGCGACGGATGCCCGCTGCGTCAAGTTCGCGCCTGGCCAAGCCCACGATGAAGGTGGCCGCGGCCCCCACCGCCGCGCCTTCCGTGGGCGAAAACACGCCGCCATAAATGCCGCCGAACACCAGGACAAACACGAGCACGATGGGCCAGACGCCCAAGAC
>JBEAWD010000087.1:0-3302 GCA_041160585.1 Pseudomonadota bacterium
TTCGTCGCGCCTCCTTCCGAAACTCCTCAGGGCATGGAGCAAGAAAGACGAAGTGACCAGATCCCTTTGCCATGTGATACTCGGGGGGATTGGGCAGCCATCGCTGGATCAACTGCGTATGCGCCAGTTCCACACCGTCGCCACCGAGTTCTGACGCCCACAGTTGCACTGGCGCTCTTACCGCCTTGAGGCTCGACGCGCTAAATAGGTTCAAAGGATCCACTGCAACTACTGATTTCACCCGCGGGTCGGCACGCGCCTTCAGCGCTACGGCATCGTTGCCAAGTCTGCGGCAAAGCGAGATGAGAAAAGATCGCCATGATCCGCAGAAGCGCTCCGCGCTGGCAGTTCGGCTCGGCTGTGCGCCGACTAAAGCCAAGGCGGTGTACCCGCCGCGCGAGAAACCGAACGCACCGACCGACTGCGCGTCTACGAGTTGACGATCCTTCCATTGCTCTAGCATGTGGGTGATCACGCGGGAAACATCGGCAGGGCGCGACTCGAATATGCCAACTTCGCTGGCGGCGGAGTCATCGCCGAAGGTGTCTCCAGGATGGTTGAAGCTTGCAACTATGAAGCCCGCGTCTGCTAGGGCGGAGGCAGTGTCATGGTGTCCTAGCCGTGTGCCTCCTTGGCCGTGCGAGAAGACAACCAACGGAAGGGAGCGCCCCAGTACCGGGCAATCCTTGACTGCGCGAACAGAGTACGGGCCCATGCGAAGGTCGGGTGGGGCCAATGCACAAGGGCTCCAAACCAGAACTTCGAGAGATCGATCTTGTCCAGCTGCGGGCACGATAGTGGTTGACACGCCGGCCGCAGCGGCCAATTGCGCCGCACCACTGAAGAGGAGCGCGGCCGCAAACCTGCTAAGTAATGAAGTACCAGTGCCCGGAAGGTGTGGGGAGCTGAGGGTCATGGGCTTCAAGGGGTGCGAGGGGTCGCGGTCGGAGCTTGAGCCGCCTAACGTGAAGCTAACCGGCGTGCGGCAGCAGGCGGCGGCCGGGCCAGAATGAAATGAGGCACGGGCGACGAACGCTGCAGCACGTTCGGTTGAGTGCAGGGTTAGGCCGCAGCTGAGACATGGAACTGTTGAACAACACCTTGCCACCAGCCTGATGTGACTTGGAGCTCAACGAACTTTCCATGGGTAGACCTAGCGATGACGGCTTGCCAGAACGCTCGAGCGGTGTGGTTGTCAGGCATCTGTCCAACCTCCCACGGTCCTGGATGACTGCGTAACACGTGCTCTGCCAGCGCTCGGCCAGTTCCGGCGCGGCGGAACCGCTTGAGCACGAAGAACTGTTCCATCCAGTAGCTCTCGCTCCGTGTGACTGCGGCGGGTGCGACAAGCGCAAAGCCAGCGTATTGCCCGCTCTGGAGGGCAACGTGCGCAAAGAACCGCTCTCCCTGCAGATGGCGCTGAAGGTTGTAGCCGTACTTCGCTTGGGCGTCGGAGTCTTGAAGCCAGATATCCGAAAGCTCGTACTGGTACAGCTCGAGCATTTGCTGCAATGCCGGAAAGTCTGTGCTTTGGGCTTTGAGTAGTGTAAGGACCATAGACCCTCGCTTCTGCGGCCAAACGTGAAGCTAACCGGTGTGCGGCAGCGGGCGGCGGCCGGGCCAGAATGAAATGAGGCCTGGGCGACGAAGGCTGTTGCACGTCCGGTTGCGCATAGCGTTAGGCAGCCGCGCTCGTGAGATCAAGGGTCATGAAGACGCTGTACGGGTCGAGCTTGTAGTCACCGAAGGGGCCGCACTCCTGAAACCCAGCACTTGCATAAAGCGTATGGGCAGCACCAAATGAGTTGGCTGGCCCGGTTTCAGGGCTCAGTCGTGTGTAGCCACTCTGTTTTGCCACAGACAGGATGTGATCCAAAACGGCTCGGCCCGCACCCCGGCGGCGCAGCGCCAAGGGTGTTCGCATCGACTTGATTTCGCCGTGGTCCGATGAGAGCTGTTTGAGCGCGCCGCAGCCGAGCAATTGCTGTCCGTCACGCACTGTCCAGAAGGTGATGTCCGGGGCTTTCAGGCGAGAGACATCAAGTGCGTGCACGCTCTCGGGAGGCGAGAGTTCATGCATGTTGCGAAGATGCTCCCCCAGAAGGGGATAGACGTCTGGACGAGACGGATCATCGATTTCGATTTGCATAGACACTCGGACGGTCGCCCAACGTTAGAGCTAACCGGACCGCGGAGGCAGGCGGTGTAAGGCTGGTGCGCGACAGTGGCGAAGCCGCTGCGCGCAAGCCTTACGCCGCCTGCCGTAGCGGGTCCGGTTGAGCGAGCGGTTAGGCGCCGCCTGTTCTGGCATTGCTCCGTGACGCACTACTTGGCTGAAACGGGGGTTGCTACTTGGCACTCGGGTATGGGTTCTGTTCTAGTGATTTCAACGTACCAATCCTGAGGGTTCGCACCTACCGGATGCTTTGCAACTACAAAGTAGCGAAGGCAAGGCTTTGCGTCGATGGCGAGCGTCGCAATCTTGCTCCTGATTCGAGCGTCTGAGCGAAGTGTTCTAACACTGACCAACTGTTTTCCTGGTTCAAGCATGACATGCGTCTGGGGTCTCATGTTCATCTGAGATCCGTAGCCGGTGATGACCACTGAAGACTCGTCAATATCTGCTCTCCCAGTTCGAGATGTGTCTAGTTCGGCATAAGGCTCCTGTATAGATGCGCAGCCTGAGAGGCTGCAGGATGCGGCAATGAACAGACAGAGCAAAAGTCGCATACGCTTGCTACTTGCTGGGATGGAAGGAAGTTTGGTTCTTGTGGAACCTAACGTTTGCGCTAAACGGCGTGCGCCAGAGTGGCGAAGCCGGGTGAGAATGAAATGAAGCCCAGCGCAGCCACGGCGAAGCACGTCCGGTTGAACGAGGGGTTAGGCCGCACCGGTAAAAAGCAAGAGTCCAATGCTGAGCTCAATGAGGGCGCCCCCGATAGCCTTTGGAAAGCTACCTTTGTCAATCAATAGGGATGGTAGGCGCAGCAGCGCCGCGCCAGCCCATGCGGAACCGGCAACGAAATATGCGTTGGGGTTTTGCAGGTAAAGGCAAGCGAGGCCCAATGCTAAGAAGAAGCCTCCATAGGTTGCGCGGATCTCGGACAGCCCAAGCCCACCGAGCGGTGAGATGCCGACAAAGCACGCGGCCCGACGAGGCCAAATTGCTCCAAAGAGCCCAAGTCCAATGGTCAGAAAGGCGCCAAGAATAGCCAACATGCTGATATGAGTAAAGCGGCCTAACGTTCGCGCTAAGCTTCCCGCGGAGGCGGGCGCTGTAAGCCTGGTTCGCGATGATGCAC
>JBEAWD010000108.1:0-7431 GCA_041160585.1 Pseudomonadota bacterium
GGTCCCACTCCTTCCCATCCCGAACAGGACCGTGAAACGCCTCTGCGCCGATGATAGTGCGGATGCCCGTGTGAAAGTAGGACATCGTCAGGCTAATACTCCCCCTCCAACCCCCTCCACCTCACCGGTGCAGGGGGTTCGGTTTTTTCTTCTTCTCCACTTTGATCTCCCTCAGGCTGGCGCGCTGACGATCGGCCATTCTTGGCTGGGCGGAATCCTCCGCGCGGCGTCCACGGGAGGCGAGGTGTCCAGGTCATCGAAGGCGTTCAATCGACATGCGGCGGGTGGTCGTGTTCATGGCGCCGGCGTCATCCGTGAACAGGAGCACGATCCCTACCGGCCCAAGGGCAAGTGGCCAGACGGTACGCACTGCCCCCACTGCGGCGCGATCGTCCACCGGGGTTCGTGGCGATGGTCCACCGTCCCGGTGGCAACCGGCGCTACGGCGACTTGCCCGGCCTGCCAACGGGTTCGGGGTGCAGACGCTGCCGGGGTTCTGGTCATCGAGTCGAGTGTTCTCGAGCGCCATTCGGCCGAGGTGCGTGCCACGATTGCGACGCTCGCGCAGGCCCAAAGCGATGAACACCCCTTGGAGAGGGTGCTGGGTATCACGGACTTGCCAGATGGTGGGTTGATGGTCCAGACCACCGGACTGCACGTGCTGCGGCGGCTAGGCCATGGGCTGGAACGGGCTTACGCCGGGCACCTGGAGACCCGATACATGCCCGGCCAGCTCAAGGGTTGGATGCGGCTACGTGCTTGAGCCCGTGACGGGTGGTAGCGCAAATGAAGGCACCGACAAGGTGCCCGAGACCTCAGTGGTACAGGCGGTCTTCCGGATCGACGAAGAGCTCGTCCAGGATCAGGGCATCGGGCTCTTCACCGAGGCTCCAGAACACCATCAAGACAATGACCTTGATGTCATCGAGCTCAAGCCCGTCGGCCGACACGGCCATGGCGCGGTCGATCACCATTTCCCGCATGGGCGGCGGCAACACGCCTGCCGATTCCAGGAAGCTGATGAAGGCCAAGGAGTCATTGCCCAGCATCTCCCGCTCAGAAGCGGTGTACAGGCGCGTGCTGAGTTCGCCCTGTTCACCCACGTAGCCTTGTGCGGTGGTCGTCAAACCGTCCAGCCAGGACAGGGCTTCTTGGATTTCCTCGGTATCGAACCCGACCGCGGAGAGCTTGCGGCTGAGTTGGTCGTGGTCTGGGCACGCGTCGGGCCGCCAGTAATTCTCGTAGAGATAGACCAGGACATCGAACATGCAATCGACTATACAGCAGCCATGAACGAATGGAAGGGAGAAACCCGGATGCTCGGGCGCCCCGTGGCTCAACGCCGCTCGCACCACTGGTAAAGGCCCCCTGGCAGACGCGCGACCAGCCCCTCGAGCTCTGCGACCAGGAGTACTCTCGACATGGCCACGGGGGTATCGGCCGCGGTCTCGGCCAATTCGGTGAGCGAACAGGGGCGAGCCCGAAGAAGGCGCCGGGCACGTGACCAGGAGGCCGTGGACAGCTCGCCCGCCTGTGTCGGGGCTGCGGTTGAATTGGCCTCGGCCACGGCCCCTACTTCGGCGCCGCGCGGTCGACGGCGCCGATGCGGCTGAACGGCACGCCGTGTCGCGGCGTCGAAGGCCCAGGGTTGGGACTCCACGATGTCAGCGACATGTTCGAGCAAGCCCGCCCCGTTCTTGATCAGCTGATTGCACCCAGCGGACTGTGCGGAGCCGGGGTGCCCAGGGACGGCCAACACATCCCGCCCGGCCTCAGCCGCCAGCCTCGCCGTGATGAGTGAACCCGAGCGCACCGTGGCTTCCACCACCACCACCGCACGGGACAGCCCGGCGATGATCCGGTTGCGCTGCGGGAAATAGGCCGGCAGGGCCGGCGTACCAAGTGGGTGTTCACTCACTACCAGGCCGTTGTTTGCAATGCGATGGAAGAGTGGGCGGTGTTGGCGCGGGTAGACGTCGTCGAGGCCGCTGGCCACCACGGCAATGGTTGAGGCGTCGCCGCCGATGCCCAGCGCCGATTCATGGGCCGCTGCGTCGATGCCCACGGCCAAGCCCGAGACCACCTCAATGCCCAGCACACTCAATTCCGCCGACAAGCGCTGGGCCACCTGGATGCCAGCAGGCGTGGCATGACGGCTGCCCACGATGGCCACGGCGCTGCGCTGAAGCCCTTCAAGCGCACCGATGGCATGCAGCACCAGCGGCGGATCGGGGCTGTTGAGCAAGGCGGCGGGGTAGTTCGCGTGGCCCAGAGGTATGACGTGGTGATGGGGGCTGGCGGCCAACCAGTGCCGGGTGCGTTGCGCGGTGTCTGCCCACTCGGGCACTGCGCTGAACAAGCCATCCAGCGGTTCGCCGTCAAGCGCCGCCTGTGCTGCGGTGGGCCCGGCCATGAACACCTCGAGCGCGCCACCGAAGTGCGCCAACAGCCGCCGAGAACGGCGGCGCGCCGACAGCCCGCCGGTGGCCAGAACCAGCCAGGCATGCAGTTCATCCTGAGGCAGGTTCATGGCGATGAGCAGCGGCAAGGCACAATTCAGGCATCGGCCCATTCTGGGCAGCGCAGCACTGTGCTTCAAGCCATCCACCCATCAGGGCGCACTCTTTGCATGGCTCGTCAGACGGTGCACTTTCCGCCATGAGCACACTCTCCATCCTCCGTTATCCCGACCCTCGACTGCACACGGTGGCCAAGCCGGTGCAAGAGGTGGACGCGCGCATTCGGGCTTTGGCGCAGGACATGCTCGAGACGATGTACGCCGCCGATGGTGTGGGCCTTGCGGCCACGCAGGTCGACGTACACGAGCGCCTGATCGTCATGGACACCTCGGAGTCCCGCGACCAGCCGGTGGTGCTCATCAACCCGGAAATCGTGGAACGCAGCGCCGAGATGAAGCTGGGCGAGGAAGGCTGCCTGTCGGTGCCCCAAACCTACGACAAGGTGGAGCGTCACCTGTGGGTCAAGGTGCGTGCCCTTGACCGCGAAGGTCAACCCTTCGAGTTGAAGGCTGAGGGGCTTGCGTCGGTGTGCGTTCAGCATGAGATGGACCACCTGATGGGCAAAGTCTTTGTGGAATACCTCAGCCTGCTCAAGCGAGACCGCATCAAGTCCAAGATGATCAAGCGCACGCGCGAGGAACTCGCGCAGATGCGTTGATGCCGCGCGGCCACGGCTGGCTCAAGGCTGCGGCGCGAAGGCCATGATGGCGGTGGAGTGCGCATGAAGGTGGTGTTTGCGGGCACGCCCGAATTCGCTGCGCAGGCCTTGAGGGCCTTGTTGGCAGCGGGTTTTCAGGTGCCGTTGGTGCTGACCCAACCGGATCGCCCGGCCGGGCGCGGCATGAAGCTGCAGGCCTCGCCGGTCAAGCAGGTGGCCCTTGAGCATGGCCTGGCGCTGGCGCAACCCAGGGGGCTGCGGCTGGATGGCCGTTGGGCTGAAGATGCCGCCGCCGCCCGTGAGGCTCTCATGGCTGCGCACGCTCAGGTCATGGTGGTGGCGGCCTACGGACTGATCCTTCCGGCCTGGGTGTTGCAGATGCCGATGATGGGTTGCCTGAATATCCATGCCTCACTGCTGCCGCGCTGGCGCGGGGCGGCACCGATCCACCGTGCGGTGCAGGCCGGTGACGAGCGCAGCGGCGTGACCATCATGCAGATGGATGAGGGCCTGGACACTGGCCCGATGCTGCTGAAGGAGGACCTGTGTCTGGCCGCAGAGGAAACCACGGCCCGCTTGCACGACAGGCTTGCGGCCATGGGTGCGCGCCTGATTGTCGAGACCTTGGAGTTGGCGGCCTGTGGCGGCTTGCATCCCGTGCCGCAACCTGCCGAGGGTGTGACCTACGCACACAAGATCGACAAGGCCGAATCGCCCCTGGACTGGACGCAACCGGCGACAGTGCTTGCGCGGCGTATCCGTGCATTCGATCCGTTTCCGGGGGCCACCTGTCGGTACGGCGATGAGGTGATCAAGGTGTGGAAGGCGACGGTGGTACAGGGCGACGCGAATGGCGCGCCACCGGGCTCGGTGCTGGCGATTTCGGCCGCCGGTGTGGATGTGGCCTGTGGACAGGGTGTGCTGCGCGTGCAGCAGATGCAGCGGCCTGGCGGACGCCGGCTGTCGGCAAGCGCGGTAGCTCAGTCCTTGACGGTGGTGCCGGGTGATCGGCTTGCGTCTTGAGGCAGCGCAGCCATTGAACTTGCAGGCTCTGGACCCATCTAAGGGTCTCCTGTTCAATCGAACACCTTGAGAGGCCCGCCATGTTCAACCTGATGAAGACCGCCATGCTGATGGCCGCGATCACCGCCTTGTTCATGGCGGTCGGGCAGGCTTTGGGTGGGCAGCAGGGCATGGTCTTGGCCCTGGTGGTGGCCGTGGGCATGAACTTCTTCAGCTACTGGTTCTCGGACAAGATGGTGCTGAAGATGTACGACGCGCGCGAAGTGGATGAGACCACCGCGCCCGGCTTCTACCGGATGGTGCGTGAGTTGGCGCAGCGCGCTGACCTGCCGATGCCGCGCGTCTACATCATCGATGAACAAGCGCCCAACGCCTTTGCGACCGGACGCAACCCGCAGCACGCGGCGGTGGCGGCCACCACCGGCATCATTCGGGTGCTGTCTGAGCGCGAGCTGCGCGGCGTCATGGCGCATGAACTCGCGCATGTGAAACACCGAGACATCCTGATCTCCACCATCAGTGCCACGATGGCCGGCGCCATCTCCATGTTGGCCAACTTCGCGATGATGTTCGGCTCGCGCGACAGCGAGGGCCGGCCGACGAACCCGATCGCCTCGATTGCCATCATGATCCTGGCCCCCCTGGCGGCCAGCCTCATTCAGATGGCCATCAGCCGAGCACGGGAATTCGAGGCGGATCGAGGCGGAGCCGAGATCTCGGGTGACCCGCGCGCCCTGGCTTCCGCGCTGGACAAGATCCACCGCTATGCACGTGGCATTCCGCTGGAGGCGACTGAGCGGCATCCGGAGACCGCCCAGATGATGATCGTCAATCCGCTGTCGGGCGGTGGCCTGCGAGGCCTGTTCAGCACGCACCCGGCCACCGAGGAACGCGTCGAGCGCCTCATGGCCCTGGCGGTGGCCATGCGCGCCTGAGCCAGTCGGCGCGCGCGACGACAATGCGCGCATGACCGCAAATGTGAAAGAGGGCTCGCTGTGGCGTGAGCCCGAGTTCGGCCTGGGTGTGCGCGAGATGGCCGTGGTGTCGCTGGGCGTGGCGGCATGGGGGCTGGTGACGGGTATGGCCATGGTGAACTCGGGCCTGGGCGTGCCGCTGTCGGTGTTCATGAGCCTGGTGGTGTACGCCGGCAGCGCACAACTGGCGGCATTGCCCCTGCTGGCTGCCGGTGCACCGTTGTGGTTGATTTGGGGCACGGCGCTGTGCGTGAACCTGCGCTTCGTGATCTTCAGTGCGCAGTGGCGCCCCTTCTTCATGCACCTGAGCCGCCCATGGCGTCTGTGGCACGCCTATCTGGGCACGGACATGGGATACGTGCTGTTTATGAAGCGTTATGGAGCGGCCCGCCCGGCGCAGCCCCCGCAGCCGGCCCAACCGACGCCGTGCGCACAGGACGGCATTCAGGCCGTCGCGGATGCGGCCCACCGCGGGCCCATGGCCTATTACTGGGGAGGGGCCATCACGAATTGGCTGGCCTGGCAGACGTCCTCGATGGTTGGCATCTTCCTGGCCGATTCGATTCCCGGCCACTGGGGTATCGGGTTCGCCGGTACCTTGGCACTGCTGGCGCTGACGTGTTCGCTGATCACCGACCGTATCACCGTGGTCACGGCCGGCGTGGCGGCCACGGCCGCACTGGCGGCGTTCGCCTGGCCCATGCGGCTGAACATCGTCGCGGCCATTGCAGCTGGGGTGGCACTCGGGTTGATGCTGGATCACGGCAAGGGCCTGGGCAGGTTGCTGGGCGGCGGATCGGGGAACGACCGATGAACACTTTTGAGACCGTCGTCGCACTGGTGGGCCTGGCCGCCATCACGGTACTGACGCGTTCGTTCTTCTTTATTTCCGAGCGCGAGTGGCCCATCCCGGCGTGGCTGAGCGAAGGGCTGCGCCACGCGCCCTTGGCAGCCTTGGCCGCCATCATTGCCCCGGCGGTGCTGATGGATGCGCAGGGCCAGTGGCTGCAGACCTGGCAGGACGCGCGGCTGCCGGCGGTGGCGGTGGCCGTGGCGTGGTTCCTGTGGCGCCGCGATCTCCTGGGCACCATCCTCAGCGGAACGGTGGTGATGCTGGCGTTTCGCCTGGGCCTGGGCTGGTAGGCTGGACCGGCGCGTGGTGCGGGGTGCGCGGTACGCGGCACGTGACGGGTGCCCTCTTACACTTTTGCGCTGGTGGGATGGCCCCCAAGATCTTGCTGAACCTGGAGTTGAACCATGAACGTGCTGCGCTTTTCCGACCTCGTGCAACAGGGCCAGGTGGCCGGCAAGCGGGTCTTCATCCGCGCCGACCTGAATGTGCCGCAGGATGACAGCGGGCGCATCACCGAAGACACCCGCGTGCGGGCTTCCGTTCCCTGCATCGAGATGGCGCTCAAGGCCGGCGCTGCCGTGATGGTGACCTCGCACCTTGGGCGGCCCACCGAGGGCGAATTCAAGCCCGAGGACAGTTTGGCGCCTGTGGCGCAGCGCATGGCCGAGTTGTTGGGCCGCGAGGTTTCGCTGCGGTCGAACTGGATCGATGGCGTGGACGTGGCGCCGGGCCAGGTGGTGCTGCTCGAGAACTGCCGCGTCAACAAGGGTGAAAAGAAGAACAGCGAGGAATTGGCCCGCAAGATGGCCGCTTTGTGCGACATCTTCGTCCACGACGCCTTCGGCACCGCGCACCGTGCCGAAGCCAGCACCTATGGCATCGCGCAGTTCGCGCCCGTGGCCTGCGCAGGGCCGCTCTTGGCCGCCGAAATCGACGCGATCAGCCGGGCGCTGGCCGCGCCCAAGCGCCCGCTGCTGGCCATCGTGGCCGGCTCCAAGGTGTCGACCAAGCTGACCATTCTGCAAAGCCTGTCGAAGAATGTGGACGGCCTGATTGTGGGCGGCGGCATCGCCAATACCTTCATGCTGGCCGCGGGTCTGAAGATCGGCAAGAGCCTGGCCGAACCCGACCTGGTGGCCGATGCGCGCGCCGTGATCGAGGCCATGAAGGCGCGCGGCGCTGAGGTGCCGATTCCCGTGGATGTGGTTTGCGCGAAGACCTTCGCTGCGGATGCCACGGCCACGGTCAAGGCGGCCGATGCCGTGGCCGATGACGATCTGATTCTGGACATCGGCCCAAAGACGGCCGCCATCCTGGCCGACAAGCTCAAGGCGGCCGGCACCATCGTATGGAACGGGCCGGTGGGGGTGTTCGAGTTCGATGCATTCGCCGGGGGCACTGAAA
>JBEAWD010000171.1:0-3585 GCA_041160585.1 Pseudomonadota bacterium
TGCGGAGTTTCCATAAGCGGGATCTTCGCACGGCGTTCCGGCATCGACAAGGCGGCATCTCGATGAACTCCCCCGCGCCCAGCAGCTCGATGTCGCCCGCTCAATGGAAGCATTGCAGGCCGTGGCCCAGGGGTTTGGTCATGCCGGAACGTCTGGTCGCGATCGCCCGAAATCTGCAGCCGTGCCTGTTTGAACTCCAAGATGACAAGGGCTAAACGGTACCTCGCGGCGTTCAAACCGTCCAAGCAGGGCCTGACAGCCTCGAGGGTGTCAACGTGCCAGCAGGCGTAAACGCGCAAGGGGGCGTTTGAACGGTTCAAGGGGCTGTTTCAACGAGGGGCGTGGCCAGGGCCGGCGCCGAGCACGTCTCCCCCGTCTGCGCTCCTTCCGTCTCCTGCCCCGGCCGTACCGGCATCATCCAGGCGTCCGGGTGGGTGATGCCACTGGCCCATGTCACCCGCTCGCGGCACAGGACGTGGTTGCTTTCGTGCAGCGCGTAGAGCTCGGGGGTGATCGGGCGGATGAGCCACGACAGCCCCGCTTCGTTGACGCGCATCGGGCCGCGCACGTCCACAAGGCGGCCGATGTTCTCCCGGCAGTCGGGGTCGTCCCAGGTGATGACGGCGATGTCGCCGTCCTTGCAGCGAAGGGTCATGGTTGCGGGGTTCTCGAGGGGGAGGGGCATCACTACCTTATGGCCCGACTGGCTCAGGATGTGAGCTGGACGAACGAGGTGGACTGCTCGTCTCAACCCAACGCCGCCAGCACCGCTTCAGGCGCCTTTTTCAGGCGCTGCCTGGCTGAACCCCAGGCGCCGGCGTACGCGGCGGGCAAACCTTGCCGCATCCAGCATCGCATCGGCGTCGTCCGTGGCGATGTTTCTGCCGATATCGGCTTCGGTCGTGGCGTCCACTCGCCGGACATCGATGCGACCGACCGGCTTGGTCTTGGGGCTCTGCAAGGCAATCGTCTTTCGGACGGTCTTCATATTGCTGCACCTCATCTCGGAAAAGCAGCCTGCCGCGGCATAGCAATCACCTCAGCAATCTTGCCGCAGGCTGGCCATCTGCGTTTCTGGAATTGCCTCTTGAGCGCCAACATCCTCCCTTGTACCCTGAGCACAGAGCCGCTTGAGAGTGCGACGAGTCGCCCCCCGGGCCTTCGTGGGGATCAGACAGGGAGAAGAATGTGAAGTCCGTTTACAGGGCGTGCGTCATCGCCGCTTGGTTGGTACCGACTTTGGCGGTGGCACAAGGCGGCGCCTCAGCCCAGGCCGCACAGGATCCCCCGGCGCCCCAGGTGGAGCAGCCTGCAACCCCAGCTGTAGCGCCCCAGCAGCCGACTGCGCCCTCGCCTGCGGCTTCGGCACCGGGCAAGGAGGCCGCATCCGAAGCCTCCAAGCCGGCACGTCCCACAGTGACCGTGACGGTGGGTGGCCAGAAGACCCGCATTACGGAGAGCCCCGTGTGGTTCGAGTGGACGGGGTCGGAGGCAATGACGAAGCTCGGCGGGCATGCCATGCGCGAGCGTGGGGTGCAGGCAGCTACTTCGTCTGGTCAGGCGGCACTGAAGGTCACCGTGAGCGGCGAGTTGACGCTCATGGGCGGGCCCAAGTTCTACCGGGGTGCGCGAGCGCCGCTGGCTGCAGTGTTTGAAAACGCGGCCAAGCTGGACAAGTCGCGGTCTTTCGATGAACTGGATGCAAAGCGTCTGGCAGTTGATTCGGCCGTGGCTGGCGCGATCTCCCAAAGCGGCGTCAGCGTAGCCCTCAAAGCGCTTGCCATTGGAGACGTGGCGGTTTCGCTGCTCCAATCTACTGGCCTGATCGGGTGGCTGAATGCCAAGACAGTGGGCGATCCACGCGGGGTGTGCATCTCCCGTTGCGAGACCTGGAATGTGGTGACCCAGACCGCCTACGTGCGAGTGCAGATCCAACGCGGCGACCAAGCTCCCGACGAGGTTCGGATCATGGCCCGCGCTGCAGCTGAGGCGCTGGTGATCGACGAGGTCGTGCAGAGGGCCGTTGCTGCGGTCTGGGACCTGTTCCCGGCACCCGTTGGCGCACCTGCTTCCTCGCCAACGCCTCCTTCCGGCGGCTGAGTAGGTGCAGGGAATTGCGCTGCGCGTCGAGAGTGCCTCACAAAGGCCAATGGTAACTGGCGATTACAGCATGCGTGGAGTTCGAATAACTATCATTCTTGTGCTTGTGTCGGCTTTCTTGGGGTTGTTGGTAAGCATTTTGAACCCTCCATCGCCGAAATCCCGCGAGCAGAATTCCCGGGTGACTGAGGCCCAGGTGGAATCTGCGCCACCACCGACCAGCTCCGGGCCTTCGTCTGTCGGCGCTTATGAGGGAGGGTCTGGTGCGTCTGATTCTAAGATGCCAAACGGCACGCTGAATTCTCCTCAGAATACTGCGGAGCAACGACCAAGTGCAGCGACAGCATTTTCTATATATCCGGGCACGCTCCAGACGCAAGTCGAACTCGCATTGTCTTCCCGGAGCGGCAAGATGGCTGCGGATGTGGCCAGATATATCCGGGATTGCACTACCAACTCTCAATTACTGAGTATTGAGTTGTCGTCTGGACAAAGCGCCTCTGCTTCGCCAGAACTCCAGGCGATCAGAAAAGCGCGGCTGGAGGAGTACAACAGACAGCATTCGGCATGTCAGACTTTGGTCGGAGACCCGCAACAGGTTCGACTCAAGCTTCTCGAGATTGCCGTCGAGTCTCAAGTTTTCGGTGCGGCCTCTGATGCTTTTGGGGCTGGGAGTAGGTCGCCCGCTGTGTTGAAGGGATTGTCGTCTGACGCCCGAGCGGGAGATCTTGGTGCGATCTTCCAGATTGCAGCAAGCCTTCATTCAACTGTTGGGGTGTCATGGGAGGAGCAGTTGGTCTTTCGATACGCCCTACAGTTGGCTGCTGAGAGTCCGCAGCTCAAGCCGAGGGCGCAGCAGTACCTCAGAGAGGCAGTTCTGTGGTCCTCGTGGCTCGAAGGCCTACCGCGTCCACGGAAGGAATTTGATTTTTCGTCTCTGTCCTCGGAATCTCGAAATCAAGCCAAGGTTATTGCTGATACGGTGCAGGCTAGACGGTAAGGGTCGCAATTTAAAATCTTGCCCCCGCAACCAAGGATTGCGCTGTAATTCAAGCAGGCTTGAAGCCCGCGGTGACGCGGGCTTCGGCGTTTCTGGGGCCCGTGGCCCACGGTGGCCTGAGAGCCGACCCTTGGCCACCGAACCAACGGGCATCGCCTTGCCGGCGCAACGCCACCTCCAGCGACCGCCGCGGGAGCCCGCTCCACCGCAGTCCTGACCACCCGGCAGACGGCCTGCAGATCTCATCTGACGAAATGTTGGAGGCGATGTGGCGCCGTGCCTCCTCGTTCCACGCGCTCGTGCAGGTCGTCTCACCTGCTGGCGTTCGGTTCAGCCCCGAGCACCGGCATGCCCTCCTTCTCCGCGGAGCGGTCGAAGACGAGCGAGCGGCCGAAGACGAGTTGCACCCACGTCGGGTACGTGTAGGCCGTCCCCTTGGTGTGATCGATGATGGCGCCGATGCCGCCGCCGAAGATGATGTTGCC
>JBEAWD010000158.1:0-4362 GCA_041160585.1 Pseudomonadota bacterium
CATGGACGCCACGCCCGCATCTGGATTGACCGACCTGGAGTTCCACCAGATCACAGGCCGCATCCTGGCCAGCATCGAATCCACCGTGGACGCCTGGTTGCAGGACGATGTGATCGACATCGACGCGCGGCGCACGGGTGGGCTGCTGGAGATGAGCTTTCCCAATGGCAGCACCATCGTGATCAATACGCAGCCGCCCCTGCATGAGTTGTGGCTGGCGGCGCGGGCCGGTGGCTACCACTTCCGCCACCACCAAGGGGCATGGACAGAACGCGAGGGCCACGAGTTCTTTGCGCTGTTGTCGCAACGTGCCAGTGAACAGGCCGGACAGCCCTTGAGGTTCGAATCCCTCAGCGCCTGAACAGGTCGAGGATGCTCTTCTTTTCCTCTTCGGCCGCACCATCGGGCTTGTCGCCCAAGCCCACGCTGCGCACGCCCTTGCCGGCGGAGAACTCCTCGAAGACCCAGTCGGCACCAGACTGAACCACGCCCGGTGGCACCGGGGTGTCGGTGGGCGGAATCTTCTTGAGCGCCTGCTGCATGTATTCGATCCACACGGGAAGGGCCAAGCCGCCACCGGTTTCGCGGTCACCCAGCTTGCGCGGCTGGTCGTAGCCGATCCACACCACCGCCACGACATGGGGCTGCCAACCGGCGAACCATGCGTCCATGGAGTCGTTGGTGGTGCCGGTCTTGCCGAACAGATCACTGCGTTGCAGGGTGGCCTGCGCCTTGGCCGCGGTACCCGAGCGGGTGACTTCCTGCAGAAGGTGGCTCATGACGAAGGCGTTGCGCTCATCGATGACGCGCCAGGATTCTTCGGCCGGCCTAGGCGGTGAGTCGACCAACACGCGGCCGCGGTCGTCGGCAATGCGGCTGATCAGGACAGGCGGCACGCGGTATCCACCGTTGGCGAAGACGGCGTAACCGGTGGCCATCTGCATGGGTGTGACCGATCCCGCGCCCAAGGCCATCGTCAAGTAGGCAGGATGCCGCTCGGCCTCGAAGCCAAACCGCGTCACCCATTCCTGTGCATTCTTGGCGCCCACGCCCTGAAGCACGCGGATGGAGACCATGTTCTTGGACTTGGCCAGCGCGGTGCGCAGGCTCATCG
This sequence comes from Pseudomonadota bacterium, assembly GCA_041160585.1. Classification (GTDB taxonomy): domain Bacteria; phylum Pseudomonadota; class Gammaproteobacteria; order Burkholderiales; family Burkholderiaceae_C; genus RFTU01. The sequence goes on from JBEAWD010000158.1 coordinate 1,115, forward strand.
GGCCTTCGAACTTGCCGTCGTAGTTCTTGGGCTCCCACGGTTGACTGCCCGTGGCCCCGGCGTCGAAGAACAGTGGGGCGTCGTTGATGACGGTGGCGCCGGTGTAGCCCTTTTCCAGGGCGGCCGAGTAGATGAAGGGCTTGAAGCTCGAACCGGGTTGACGCCAGGCCTGCGTCACGTGGTTGAACTTGTTCTTGCGCCAGTCGAAGCCGCCCACCATGGCACGCACCGCACCCGTCCTGGGGTCCAGCGACACGAAGGCGCCTTCGACCTCGGGCAGTTGGGTCAGCACCCAGCGCTTGCCGTCCTGCACCACCCGCACGATCGATCCGCGCCGGATCTGCTTGTTGGCCGGGGCCTTGTCGGCCAAACCCGAGGCCACGGGCTTGAGGCCGTCGCCACTGATCACCACTTCCTCGCCCGACTGCAGCGAGGCCACCACCTTGTTGGCGCTGGCCTCCAGCACCACGGCCGCCTTGATCTCGTCGTTGTCGGGGTGGTCGGTGAGCGCCTCGGCCACCCTGGCGTCCACTTCGTCGGGCTTGGTGGGCAGGGCCACGAAGCCTTCGGGGCCGCGGTAGACCTGGCGCTTCTCATACTCCAGGATGCCGCGGCGCAGGGCGCGGTAGGCGGCCATCTGTTCGGCCGAATCCAGCGTCAGGGTGATGCTCAGACCGCGGGTGTAGGTGTCCTCGCCATACTGGCTGAAGACCAGCTGCCGCGCCACCTCGGCGGCGTACTCCGCGTGTATCGGCAGGCTGGTGCCCGTGCGCAGGCGCAGCGGTTCACGCTGGGCCTGCTGTGCCTGCAGCGGCGTGATGTGGCCGTTGTCCAGCATGCGCTCGATGATGTAGCGCTGGCGTGCCTTGGCACGCTTGGGATTGACCACGGGGTTGTAGGCCGACGGCGCCTTGGGGATGCCTGCGAGCATCGCCGCTTCGGCCACCGTGATCTCCTTGATCGGCTTGCCGAAATAGGTTTCGGCCGCCGCCGCGAAGCCGTAGGCGCGCTGGCCCAGGTAAATCTGGTTGAGGTAGAGCTCCAGGATCTCGTCCTTGCTCAGCTGCGACTCGATCTTGTAGGCCAGCAGCGCCTCATACAGCTTGCGGATGTACTTCTTCTCACTGGACAGGTAGAAGGTTCGTGCCACCTGCATGGTGATGGTCGACGCACCCTGGCTTCTCGCCTGCCCGACGTTGGCCACGATGGATCGCAGCACGCCCACGTAGTCGATGCCGCCATGCTCATAGAAGCGGGCGTCCTCGATGGACAGCACCGCCTGCTTCATCACCGTGGGAATTTCGGCGATGGGGGTGTAGCTGCGCCGCTCCTCGCCGAACTCGCCCAACAGCGCACCATCGGCGCTGTAGATGCGCATGGGCAGCTTGGGGCGGTAGTCGTCCAGTCCCTTGATGTCGGGCAGGTTGGGGTAGGCCAGTGCCAGCGCGAGGCCACCGGCGATCGCACCGGCCACGGCCACCGCCGCCAGCAGCATCGCCAGGCCGAAGAAGAACCGCAGCAGCACCCGCACGGGGGATCGCAAGGGCGTTGCGGGGGATGGGTTGCCCTCTGAGGGGCGCGGACTGGAGGAGGAGTCGGGCATGAAGGGTGGGCGCGGCGTCACCGGTGTGCACCCATGAGAAGGGGATTATAGGAACGGCCCGCTCCGCTATGGTTCACCGCAGGGGTCCACGCCTCGCATGCCCAGGCGTGCCGTGGCAAGAAGGCCCGACGACGTCGATCGAGGGAGAGGCAATGGCAGGGTGGTGGCGATGGCCGGGTTCACGCAGGGCCCTGGGCCTGGAGATCGGGTCCTCTGGGGTTCGCTTGGTGGAGCTGGAGCGTTCGGCCCGAGGTGTCGTGACGCTGCATGGCTGTGCCCATGTGAACCTTTCGCCCGGTGTCGTGGTGGACGGGCAGGTCGAGCACTTCGATGCGGTGGCACGTGCCATTGCGCAGACCTGTGAGCGCCTTCGCCTGCGCACGCGGCAGGTGGTGATGGCCCTGCCAGCTGCCAGCGTGCTGCAGCGTACGGTGCGCTTGGAGCGGTGCGAGTACGAACGCCGTGCACGGGGTGCGCGGCTTGAGGCCTGGGCCGCCAGCCTGGCGCCGTTTTCGGCCGAGGACCTGGCACTGGACTTTGCCGTGCTGGGCCCTGCCCCGGACAGCCCCAGTGAAGTGGAGGTCCTGATCGCGGCCGCTCGCCTGGACCGTGTGCAGGACCGACTGGCCCTGGCCGAGGCGGCCGGTCTTGAACCGGCGGTGATCGAAACCGAATCCCACGCCACCCAACGCGCATGCCAAGCGTGGCAGCAGCGCACGCGGTGCGAACCCGAGTCGGCCCCCATGGCCCTGGTGGAATTGGATCCGCAGGCCGCCCGCCTGAAGGTGATCGATTCGGCGGGCATGAAGTTCGAGCGTGAGACCACCTGGCGAGAGCGTGCCGGCGCTGTGCGGTTGGCCCACGAAGTGGTGCGCCTGCTGCAGCACTTCCACGAGGCCTGCGCCGGGCGGCGCCTGGCGTGCCTGATGGTGGCCGGGGATGCGGCTGCCGAGGACGGCCTGGGCGATGCGCTCGCTCGGGCTTCAGGCCTGAGCGTGCGACTGGTCGATCCCTTTGCGGCCATGGGATTGGGCCCCCATGTGGACCGCTTGGAACCGACGGGGCACCCCAGCGCCTATCTGCAGGCCTGCGGATTGGCGCTGCGGGGCATTGAGTCGTGAACCGCATCAACCTCATTGCCTGGCCCCATCGCCAGCGGCAGGAGCAACGCCGTCGGCTGCGGATGGGCGTGGGCTTGAGCCTTTTGTCGGCTGTGGCGCTGGCACTGTTGGCAAGCTTGACCTTGAACCACGGGCACCGGCTCCAAGCGCAGCGCCATGCGGACCTGCACCAGGCGCGAGAGGCCTTGCAGGACGAGACCTCGCAGGCAGCAAAACTGGAGGCCGACATCGCACAACTGCAGCTGCGCTGCGACATGGCCCAAGGCCTGCGCGATCAGCAACTGGGGGCCCTGGCCCTGTTCGATGAGCTGCCGCAGATCGTGCCGCCAGGTTTGGCGCTGACGGCGATTCGCCAAGAAGACCGCGCGCTTCGCCTGAGTGGCGAAGCCCTGTCCCATGAGCCCGTGGCCGTGCTGATGGACCGTCTGGAACGCACGTCGCGCGTGATGCACCGGCCGCAGTGGACCGAGCTGCGCTCGGTGGCGCTCAGCCTGGACAGGCCTGCTCTGCCGACTGGCTTGGAC
>JBEAWD010000248.1:0-4645 GCA_041160585.1 Pseudomonadota bacterium
GCGCTCGGGTTCGGGTTGCGGCGCCGGCGTGGGCTCGGGTTCCTGTTCGCGTGGGGCGGCGTCCTGCGCTATCGGGCTCCAAAGCTCGGCCATCACCGGCGCTGGCGTGCTCGCGCGCCAACTCACCGCCAGGGCCAGTGCTCCCACCAAACCGATGTGCACGAACAGAGCCAGCAGCGCGCCGCTGCGCATGCCCTGCAGGGCGCGCGGTCGAAAGGGATCGGCCAATGCCAGAGCCGGGGCCTGGACCGTCATGCCTCAGGAACCCTGCTGTACCGACAGACCCAGTCGGACCACGCCTGCCTTTTGCAGCGTGTCCATGACCTTGACCACCTCGTCGTACTTGACGTTGCGGTCGGCCGAGATGACCACGGGCACCTGGGCCTGACCGGCCTGCAGGCGCCGCACCTGGGCGCTCAGGTCGGTGAGCGTGGCCGCCTGGCCTTCTTCGCCCTCGCTGCGCACCTTGAATTGCCCGTTCTTGTCGACCACCACCTCCACCACCTTGGGCGGGCGCTGCTGCGACTGCCCCACACTGGGCAAGTCCACCACGCCGGTGGTGATCAGTGGCGCACTGACCATGAAGATGATCAGCAGCACCAACATCACATCGATGAAGGGCACCATGTTGATCTCGGCCATGCCGCGGCGGCGTCCACGGCCCGAGCGCCCTTGGACCGCAGCCATCAGAGGGCCCCGGCAGTGCCGCCGGTGGACACAGGCTGCGCGGCGCTGCGCTGCAGGATGTTGGAGAACTCCTCGATGAAGGTTTCCAACTGGATGGCCACGCGGTCGATGTCGCGTGAGAAGCGGTTGTAGGCGATCACAGCCGGGATCGCGGCGAACAGGCCGATGGCCGTGGCCACCAAGGCCTCGGCGATGCCCGGCGCCACCGTGGCCAGCGTCACCTGCTGCAGGTTCGACAGGCCCACGAAGGCGTGCATGATGCCCCACACCGTGCCGAACAGCCCCACATACGGGCTGACCGAGGCCACTGAACCGAGGAAGCTCAGGTGGCTCTCGATGGTGTCGAGTTCGCGTTGATAGCTGGCCCGCATCGCGCGCCGCGCACCGTCAAGCTGTGCGCCCACATCCAGGCGACGCTCGCGCAGCTTCATGAATTCGCGCATGCCGCTGGCGAAGATGCGACCCATGGGAGCCGTGGGGGGTTGGGTACCCGCGGCCTGGTAGAGGTCCTGCAGGGAACGGCCCGACCAGAATTCACGCTCGAACCCTTCGTTCAGTACCCGCACACGGCGAAGGCCGATCACCTTGCCGAAGATGACCGTCCAGCTCGTGAGCGAGACGATGAGCAGGCCGGCCATCACCAGTTGCACCACGAGGCTGGCCTGGGTGACGAGGGTCAGTATCGAGAGGTCTTGGTTCATTCGGAAGTCCAGGGCTGGCGCAACAGGGCCCGGTCGGCGGCGGCCAAGCGGCGGATGGCCTCCTGCAGGTCGGGCAGGGAAGAGGCGAAGGACAGGCGCACATGGTCCTTGGCCAAGGCGGGGCCGAAGTCGCGGCCCGGCGCGAGCGTGACCTGCGCATGGTGCATCAACTGCAGGCACAGGTCCCAACTGTCGGGTGCGATGTCGGTGGTGCGGATCCATGCGTAGAACGCGCCATCGGGTTCCACGGGCACCGGCCATCCAATGGCCTGAAGGGCAGGCACCACGGTGTCACGTCGACGCTGGAACTCGCCGCGGCGCTGTTCGTACTCACGCAGTGATTCGGGCTCGAAGCAGGCCAGTGCCGCGTGTTGTGCCACGGTGCTGGCGCAGATGTAGAGGTTCTGGGCCAGGCGCTCCAGGGCCGCAACAGCCTCAAGGGGCGCCACCAGCCAGCCCAGCCGCCAACCCGTGAGGCCGAAGTACTTGCTGAAGCTGTTGACCGAGATCACATCCTCACCCAAGGCCAGTGCGGTTTGGCCGTATCGGGTGTCATAGCTCAGGCCCAGGTAGATCTCATCGACCACGGTCCACCCGCCCAAGTCCCGACCGGCCTGCACCAATGCCTGCAGCTCCCGAGGGTCGATGGAGGTGCCGGTGGGGTTGGAGGGCGAAGCCAGCAGGGTCCCGCGCGTGGCCGGGTTCCAGTGCGCGCGCAACTGCTGGGCCGTCGGCGCGTAGCGCTGCTGCGCCGTGGTGGGCACCAAGCGGGCCTGGCCGCCGGCAGCGGTGACGAAGTGGCGGTTGCAGGGGTAGCTGGGGTCGGGGCAGATGACCTCATCGCCCGGCTCCACCAGGGCCAGCATCGCCAGCTGCAGCGCAGCCGATGCACCGGCCGTGATCACGATTCGCGCCGGGTCCACGTCCACCTTGAAGCGCTGCGCATACCAACGCGATATCGCTTGTCGCAGCGCGGGCATTCCGGTGGCGGCGGTGTAGGCGGTGTCACCCCGGGCGATGGCGGCCCCGGCCGCGGCCTGTACCCGCTGGCAGGCGGTCAGGTCGGGTTCGCCGATGTTCAGAAACAGCATGCGCTGGCCACCCTGGGCGCTGTCGCACATCGGGGTGCGTGCCAGCGCAGCGGCCCGCTTGGCCACCTCCATCACATAGAAGGGCTCGATGCGGTCGACGCGAGACGTCAGTCGCATCCGCGTGACCCTCAGACGCGGGCAGCCCTGGCGGCCTGCACCTCGACGGGCCGAAGGTCGGCTGCGGTCTTGTCGAGCACGCCGTTGACGTACTTGTGACCGTCGGTGCCACCGAAGGACTTGGTGAGTTCCACCGCTTCGTTGATCACCACGCGGTAGGGAATGTCCACGCAGTTGCTCAACTCGAAGGCACCGATCATCAGCGCCGCATGCTCCACCGGCGACAGCTCAGCCGTGGGGCGATCGACATGGCGCGCCAGGGCGGCGTCGAGCGTGGTCGACTGGTCAATACAGCCATGCAGCAGGGCCTCAAAGTGGGCTTGGTCGCAGCCGGCGTGAACCTCCTGCTCTTCCACATTCACCTGGATCGCAGCCGCGTCTTCGCGTGAGATCAGCCACTGGTACAGGCCCGTGAGCGCAGCTTGCCGCGCGCGTCGCCTGGCCGAGCCATTGGCACCGCGGCGCGAAGGGGCCTTGGAGGTGTTCATGCCTGAGGGTTTCCGGATTGATCGATGGCCGCGCCGTCCTGGTGCAGGGCCGAGAGTCGCTCCAGCAGCCGCGCCATTTCCACCGCCACGACCGCTGCGTCGCGTCCCTTGTCGTGTTGACGTGCCTGGGCCTGCAACTGGTTTTCGACCGTGAGAATGGCGTTGGCCACTGGAATGTGGTGGTCCAGGCCCACGCGCGTGACGCCGGCGCCGCTTTCGTTGGCCACCAACTCGAAGTGGTAGGTCTCGCCTCGGATGATGCAGCCCAGCGCCACCAGGGCGTCAAACCGCGCGGTTTCCGCCAGGCCCTGCAGTGCCAGGGGCACTTCCAGCGCGCCCGGCACGGTGACCGTGATGATGTCCTGATCGGCTGCGCCCATCTCAAGCAGCGTGGCGCGGCAGGCCGACTCCAGTGCAGTCGTCACCGATTCGTTGAACCGCGCACGCACGATCCCGATGCGCAGTCCGCTGGCATCCAATCCGCTTGTGCGGGCATCGCTTCCGCCTTGCATCAGGCGCTCCCGCCGGCGGCGCCGGCCTGTGCGCGGTCCGTGCAGGGCAGGAAACCCGTCACCTCAAGCCCGTAGCCGGTCATGCTGGGCATGCGGCGCGGATTGGACATCAGGCGCATGCGCTGCACGCCCATGGCCCGCAGGATCTGCGCGCCCACGCCGTAGGTACGCAGGTCCATGGCCGAGCCGGTGGCGGCCCCTGCAGGCGCACTGACTTCGGTCGGCAGCACGCGGCCCAACACGGCTGCCGCGTCCTCACCCGCATTGAGCAGCACCGCCACGCCGCGGCCTTGTTGCTGCAAGGCGGACAGTGCCGACGGCAGGGGCCAGGAGTGACGGGTGGCACCGGTATCCAACAGGTCCAACATCGACAGGGGTTCGTGCACGCGCACCCATACCTCGTCCTGCTCGGACCAATGGCCGCAGCTCAGCGCCAGGTGTGTGCCGCCAGTGCGGTCGCGGAACACGGTGCAGTCGAAGCGGCCCTGTGCCGTCTGCAGTTCACGCCGGCCCACGCGCTGGATCAGCGACTCGTTGTGGCTGCGGTGCTGGATCAGATCGGCAATCGTGCCGATCTTCAAGCCATGTTCGCGCGCAAAGACCTCCAGATCGGGCAGACGCGCCATGGTGCCGTCGTCATTCATGATCTCGCAGATCACGGCGGAGGGGCTTAATCCGGCCATCGATGCCAGATCGCATCCGGCTTCGGTGTGCCCCGCGCGCATCAGTACGCCGCCGTCCTGGGCCTGCAAGGGGAACACATGGCCGGGTTGCACCAGGTCGCGCGCTTGGGCATTGGGTGCCACGGCTGCCTCAATCGTGCGCGCGCGGTCGGCGGCCGATATTCCCGTGCTCACGCCGGTGGCCGCTTCGATCGACACGGTGAACGCCGTGCTGTGCTTGGTGCCGTTGCGCGCAGCCATGGGCGGAAGCTGCAGGCGTTCGCAGCGTTCGCGCGTCAGGGTCAGGCAGATCAGGCCGCGCCCGTACTTGGCCATGAAGTTGATGGCCTGGGGTGTCACGTGGTCGGCCGCCAGCACCAGGTCGCC
>JBEAWD010000271.1:0-4108 GCA_041160585.1 Pseudomonadota bacterium
GGAGGTGAGCTTCGTGCGCCCGCACGAACTCGAAGTGGTGGCCGAAGCAGGGCCCGAAACATGGCCGGTGACCCTGAGCCAGACATTGACCGTGGGACCCAACACACGCTTGGAGTTCAAGCGCGACGGCGTGCAAGGGTATATCGATGTGGAGCTCAGCCGCCCGGCCTGGCAGGCCCTGCGCGGCTCGATGAACCTGCAGCCCGGCTCAAGGGTCCACTTGCGGCCGCGCCGCGTGACGCGGTTCGAAGCCCGCTGAGCTACTCGCCGTTCATGGCCGCCTGCACCACGGCAGGGGTGAGTGGTGAGGCAAAGGTCTCGATGAAATCGTAGACATATCGCCTGAGGTAGGACCCCCGGCGAATGGCCAGACGGGTCAGGTTGGGCGCAAACAGGTGGCGGGCATCGATCGCGCGCAGGGCCTTGTCGCGCGCTTCGTCGACGGCGATGGCCGCCACCACGCCCACGCCCATGCCCAACTCCACATAGGTCTTGATGACATCAGCGTCCATGGCCTCCAGCACGATGTTGGGCGTCAACCCGGCTTGCGCAAAAGCCGCATCAATGTGCGAGCGGCCGGTGTAGCCGGGCTCATAGGTGATGAGCGGCACCCGTGCCAGTTGACTCAAGGTGAGCGCGCCGCGGCGGCCGGCCTTGTCCAGCGCATGGCCATGGGGCACGATGACCATGTGCGTCCACTGGTAGCACGGCAGAGCCACCAGCTCCGGGTACGTGGCCAAGGCCTCGGTGGCGATGCCGATGTCGGCTTCGCCGCGAATCAGCATTTGCGCGATCTGCTGGGGCGACCCTTGATGCATCCGAAGGGCCACCTCCGGATGCGCCAGGCTGAAGTCACGCACCGCATGCGGCAGCGCGTAGCGCGCCTGGGAGTGGGTGGCCGCCACGGTCAGCGTACCGCTGTCCTGGCGCGACCAATCGTCGCCCGCCCGCTTGAGGTTGTCGGCCTCCTGCAGCAGGCGTTCGATGATGGGCAGGATACCGATGCCAGGGTCGGTCAGGCCCGTCAGGCGCTTGCCCTGGCGCACGAAGAGGTCGAAGCCCAGTTCGTCTTCCAACTCGCGTATCTGGCGGCTCACGCCCGGCTGCGACGTGTGCAGGACATCCGCGACGGCGGTGAGGTTGAATCCCTGGCGCACCGCTTCGCGGGCGGATCGCAGTTGCTGGAAGTTCATGGCCTGTAGGGGATCAAGGGAGGGCGTGACATCTTGCCCTCCAAGCAAAATTCACTCAACGAATACTCTATTGTGTGTTTATTCGAAAAACGAATAAGACGACCAGTCGAGAAAGTCATCGTATGTGACTGACTTCATAAGGGATCGGCCCAGGCTCTGAAGCAGCGCACAAATCAGAAGATCCGTTGGGTTCGTACTGCTGTCCAACTTGAATCGGCTTCAACAGGGAGATCTTCATGGCCGTATCCATCTCGCTGACCGTCAACGGCAAGGCCGTGACGTGCGACGTCGACGAGCGCACCTTGCTCGTGCAACTCATCCGTGAACATCTTGAGCTAACCGGCACACACCAGGGCTGCGACACCGCCCAGTGCGGAGCCTGCACCGTGCACCTCAACGGGCGCGCGGTGAAGTCCTGCTCAATGCTCGCCGTCCAGGCCCAAGGCGCACAGGTCACCACGATTGAAGGTCTCTCGCACGGCGGCACCCTGCACCCCATGCAGGCAGCCTTCAAGGCCTGCCATGGGCTTCAGTGCGGCTTCTGCACGCCGGGCATGGTGATGTCGGCCGTGCAACTGCTGGCCGACAAGCCCAAGGCCAGCGAACAGGAGATCCGCGAAGGCCTGGAGGGCAACATCTGCCGCTGCACGGGCTATCACAACATCGTCAAGGCAGTTCAGCACTGCCAGGCCACCACCGCCTGATACCCAAGGGAGTCCGAGAATGACCGACCTTTCCAATTCCCCCATCGGCAAGCCTCTGGAGCGCCGTGAAGACCTACGATTCCTCACGGGTGCCGGCCAGTACACCGACGACGTGGTGCTGCCGGGTCAGACATACGCCTACTTCCTGCGTTCGCCCTACGCGCACGCGCGCATCAAGTCCATCGATGTCAGCAAGGCCAAGGCCGCGCAAGGCGTGGTGATCGTGATCACCGGCGCGGAAATTGCCGAGAGCAAGATCGGCGGCCTGCCCTGTGGCTGGCTGATCCACAGCAAAGACGGCAGCCCCATGAAGGAGCCGCCCCATCCCATCATCGCGCACGAGAAGGTTCGCCATGTCGGTGACCAGGTGGCGCTGGTCGTGGCCGAGACCTACCTGCAGGCCAAAGACGCCGCGGAACTGATCGAGGTCGACTACGAAGACCTGCCGGCGGTGGTGGACATCACGACCGTGGAGAAGGCCGGCGCCCTGGTCCACGACGACGTTCCCGGCAATGTGTGCTACGACTGGGGACACGGCGACAAGGCTGCTGTGGATGCCGCCTTCGCCAAGGCGGCCAAGGTCAGCACCCTGAGCCTGGTGAACAACCGACTGGCCCCCAATGCCATGGAGCCCCGCGCAGCCAACGCGCAGTACACCAAGCACGATGACAGCTACACGCTCTACGTGTCCACGCAGAACCCGCACGTCGAGCGCCTGTTGATGTGTGCCTTCGTGCTGGGCATCCCAGAATCCAAGATGCGTGTGATCGCCCCGGATGTGGGCGGCGGCTTCGGCTCCAAGATATTCCTGTATGCCGAGGAGACTGCGCTGGTGTGGGCCAGCAAGCGGGTGGGTCGGCCCATCAAGTGGACAGCCGAGCGCAGCGAGTCCTTTCTGACAGATGCCCACGGCCGTGACCACGCCACCCAGGTGGAAATGGCCATGGACGATCAGGGCAATTTCCTGGCCATGCGGGTGAACACCATCGCGAACATGGGTGCCTACCTGTCCACCTTCGCCTCCTGTGTGCCCACCATCCTTTATGCCACGCTCCTGGCCGGCCAGTACAAGACCCCGGCCATCTACTGCGATGTGAAGGCTGTATTCACGAACACGGCACCGGTGGATGCGTACCGGGGCGCAGGCCGACCCGAGGCCACCTACGTGGTCGAGCGCATCGTCGAGCAGTGCGCGCGCGACATGAAGATGGACCCTGCGGAGATCCGCCGTCGCAACTTCATCACGCAATTCCCCTACGCCACCCCGGTGGGCCTCACCTACGACACGGGCGACTACAACGCACATCTCAGCCGTGCCATCGAGTTGGCCGATGTGGCCGGCTTCCCGGCACGCCGCGCAGCCTCTGAAGCCAAGGGCCTCAAGCGTGGCCTGGGCTACAGCTGCTACATCGAGGCCTGCGGGATTGCTCCCTCGAACATTGCCGGAGCCCTGGGTGCACGGGCAGGTCTGTTCGAAGCCGGTGAGGTGCGCGTGCACCCCACGGGCACCGTCACCGTGTTCACCGGCTCGCACAGCCACGGCCAGGGCCATGAGACCACCTTTGCACAGGTGGTGGCGGCCAAGCTGGGCATCCCGGTGGAAAACGTGGAAATCGTGCACGGCGACACCGGCCGTATCCTCTTCGGCATGGGCACCTACGGTAGCCGTTCACTGGCCGTGGGCGGCTCGGCCATCGTGAAGGCCGTGGACAAGGTCATCGCCAAGGGCAAGAAGATCGCTGCCCACCTGCTGGAGGCAGCTGACACGGACATCGAGTTCGAAAACGGCGAGTTCAAGGTGGCCGGCACCGATAAGAAGGTGGCCTTCGGCAATGTGGCACTCACGGCTTATGTGCCGCACAACTACCCGCTGGATAAGCTCGAGCCGGGTCTCAATGAGAACGCCTTCTACGACCCCACCAACTTCACTTACCCCTCGGGCACCTACGTGTGCGAGGTCGAAGTGGACCCCGAGACCGGCCGCGTGCGGGTGGACAAGTTCACTGCGGTCGACGACTTCGGCAACATCATCAACCCAATGATCGTGGAAGGCCAGGTGCATGGCGGCATCGGCCAGGGCTTAGGGCAGGCCATGCTGGAAGGCGTGGTGTATGACCCCGAAAGCGGCCAGCTGCTCACCGGGTCCTACCAGGACTACGCCATGCCGCGCGCCGACGACCTGCCCAGCTTCGTGGTGGACCACACCTGCAC
>JBEAWD010000288.1:0-3255 GCA_041160585.1 Pseudomonadota bacterium
TGCAGTTGACCCGTGAAGGGTTCGTCGGTGCACGCCAGGCCACGCTGGACCTTTCCGCCTTCGCCGGTGAGGTCGATGAGCAGTTTTTGCGCCGGGTGGGGCTCAGTGGTGCCTTCAGTGAACCGGTGATTCAGCGTGTGATGGATGGTGGGGCCGCCCAGGAAGCCGATGTGCGTGCGGGCGACCGGGTGTTGTCGGTGGATGGCGTGTCCGTGCGCGACGCGGCGGCACTGCGGGAGCGCATCCGCCGCCACCTTGACCGGGCCGACCCGCAACAATGGGTGGTCATGCGCGAGGGGAGGGAGTTGACGCTCGAGGTGCAGCCCCGCGCCACCACCTCGGCCGACGGTACGCGCGTGGGCCGCGTGGAGGCGGCCATCGGCACGGCGCCGGAGTGGGTCACCGTTCGCAAGGGGCCCCTGCAGGCGGTGGCCCATGGTGCGGCCCAGTCGATCGAGATGTCATGGCTAACCGTGCGGATGATCGGTCGCATGGTGATTGGCGAGGCCTCGCTTCGGCAGCTTTCCGGCCCCCTGACCATTGCTGATGCGGCCGGCCAGTCCGTACAGCGTGGGGCGGCCCAGTACCTGGGCTTTCTGGCCCTTGTCAGCATCAGCCTGTTCGTGTTGAACCTTGTGCCGCTGCCGATGCTCGACGGGGGGCACCTCATGTATCATCTTTTCGAGGCGTTCACCGGTCGTCCCCCTTCGGAAGTGTGGCTCGAACGCCTTCAGCGCATCGGCATGGTGCTCCTGCTGATGCTGATGGCCCTGGCACTCACGAACGACGTCATCCGCCTGTTGGGCCTGAACTGAAGCTTCACATGTCCCTTATTGATCCGGCGCAGCGCCTGAACCCCCTGATCGCCTGTGTGGCCACCGTGGCCATGGCCGCCGCGTCGGCCAACGCCTGGGCTATCGATCCCTTCACCATCAAGGACATCCGCGTCGAGGGCCTGCAGCGCTCCGACCCGGGCACCGTCTTTGCGGCCCTGCCGTTCCGCGTGGGCGACCTCTACAACGAGGAAAAGGGAGCAGCGGCGGTCCGCGCCCTGTTTGCCACCGGACTGTTCAAGGATGTTCGCCTGCAGGTTGAGGACCAGGTGCTGGTGGTCGTTCTGGAGGAGCGGCCCATCATCGGCAGCGTGGACTTCGTCGGCATCAAGGAGTTCGACAAGGACACCTTGGTCAAGGCCCTGCGGGACGCCGGCATCTCCGAGGGACAACCCTTCGACCGTGCGTTGGTGGACCGCGCCGAGCAGGAGATCAAGCGCCAGTACCTGACCCGCAGCCTGTATGGGGCCGAGGTCGTAACCACCGTCACCCCGCGTGAGCGCAACCGCGTCTCGGTCACCTTCACCACCACCGAGGGCGAGCCGGCCAAGATTCGCGACATGCGCATCCTGGGCGCCAAGGTGTTCAAGGAAAAGGACTTGCTCGAGCTTTTCGAGCAGACCAAGAGCGGTTGGTTCACCTGGTACAGCAAGCGCGACCGCTACGCCCGCTCCAAGCTCAACGCCGACCTGGAGGCGCTGCGCGCGCACTACACCAACCGCGGTTACCTCGAGTTCGCGGTGGAGTCCACCCAGGTGACCATGTCGCCGGACAAGCAGTCGATTTCCATCGTCGTGAGCGTGCGTGAGGGGCAGCCCTACACCGTCACCAGCGTGAAACTCGGGGGCGAACTGCTGGGCCGTGACGATGAATTCAAGTCCCTGATCGCGATCAAGCCCGGAGCCGCCTACCGCAGCGAGGACGTGGCCGAAACGCAGCGCCGCATCACCGAACGCTTCGGCGTGTATGGCTACGCCTTCGCGCGGGTAGAGGCGCGCCAGGACATGAACCGCGAGACCGGGCAGGTCGAGCTCACCCTGGTGGCCGATCCGGGGCGCCGCGCCTATGTGCGACGCATCAACATCTCCGGCAACACCACGACCCGCGATGAAGTGATCCGCCGCGAGTTCCGGCAGTTCGAGTCGAGCTGGTACGACGGCCGCAAGATCAAGTTGTCCAAGGAGCGCCTGGAGCGCATGGCCTACTTCAAGGACGTCAACATCGAGACCCAAGAGGTTCCCGGTACCGCCGACCAGGTGGACCTCAACGCCAGCGTCACTGAGAAGGCCACTGGCAACTTCCAGATCGGTGCGGGCTATTCGAGCCTGGAACGCCTGACGGTTTCGGGCTCCTTGCAGAAGGAAAACTTCCTGGGCACCGGTCACTACCTGGGCCTGCAGGTCAACAGCAGCCGGTTCAACCGCAACCTGGTGGTGTCCACGGTCGACCCGTACTTCACCAAGGACGGCGTGTCTCGGGCGCTGGACGTGTTCTACCGGACCTCACGCCCCTACAACACGCAGGGCGAGACCTACGAGTTGATGACCCCCGGCGCCGCGGTGCGTTTTGGTATTCCCTTCTCGGAAGTCGACACGGTGTTCATGGGCATTGGTGCCGAGCAGACCCGTATCAAGGGATCGGCGGCATTGCCCAACCTGTACTTCCTGTACCGCGAAAACTTCGGCTCGAACAGCACATCCTTCCCCCTGACGATCGGTTGGGCCCGTGACCAGCGCGACAACGTGCTGACCCCCAGTCGCGGTCGCCTGCAGCGCATCAACATGGAGCTTTCCGCCCTGGGCGATGCGCAGTACACGCGAACCAACCTGCAGTACCAGCAGTACTTCCCCTTGTGGAGCCGCAAGCTGACCCTGGGTGTGAACGCCGAATTGGGCTGGGGCGCCGGCCTGGGCTCCAAGCCCTATCCGATCTTCAAGAACTTCTACGGTGGCGGCTTGGGTTCGGTGCGGGTGTTCCAGCAGGGATCGCTGGGTCCGGTGGACGTGACCGGCGCCTACATCGGGGGCTCCAAGCGATTCAATCTCAACACCGAGCTGTATGTGCCGGTGCCCGGTACGGGCAACGACAAGAGCCTGCGCCTGTTCGGTTTTGCCGACGCAGGCAATGTATGGGCGGAGACGGAGCGCGTTGATGCGGACTCGCTGCGCGTGGCCGCCGGCATCGGCCTGAGCTGGATCTCACCGGTCGGCCCCCTCAAGCTCAGCTGGGGTGTTCCAGTGAAGTACCGGCCGCAGGATAGAATCCAACGTTTCCAATTCCAGATCGGCACTGCGTTCTGACATGATGATGAAGATCAACTCCTTCAAACGGCTCTTGGGTGTGGCTGCCTTGGTTGCCACGCCGCTGTTCGCCCAGGCGCAAGAACTGAAGATCGGCTACGTCAACAGCGAGCGCGTTCTGC
>JBEAWD010000010.1:0-8382 GCA_041160585.1 Pseudomonadota bacterium
CCAGCCGCGCAGCCGAACTCGGCCTGGATGGCGCGGTGCGCTACTTCGAGGACCTGGTCAGGCGCGCACAGGCGGCCGTTCCCAATTGCGAAGGCGCCGGCATGCTGCGCCACCTGGTGCGCCAGGAGTCCCTGCGACTCGTTCCGCAGGAACTCGTGCCCGACATCGTGCGGGCTGCGGCTTGAGGCCACTCGACATGCCTCCCCTGAGCACCACCGCGTGCCCGGACGGGTCAGCGGCGCCCGCCTCGTCCACCTGGCGAGATCGCTGGCTGGACTGGCGCGACGCACGGCTGGTCAACCCTGTGTTCAGGCGCTGGGCCATGGCTTGGCGCCTTCCACGCGCCCTGGTGCGCCGACGCGCCCGCTCGCTGTTCGACCTGATGGCCGGCTTCGTCTACAGCCAAACCCTGCTGGCCTGTGTTCGCCTTCGCCTGATCGAGCACGTGGCCCAGGGGCCGCAGACGCTGTCACGCTTGAGCGCACTGACCGGCGTACCCGAAGCCGGCCTGGAGCGTCTGCTGGCTGCGGCGTGCTCCCTTGAACTGCTGCAGCGACGCGACACCGGCGCCTACGGCCTTGGCGTGTTGGGCGCGCCGCTGGTGGGCGACCCGGGCATCGCCGCGATGGTCGAGCACCACGCGCTCTTGTACGCCGACCTGCAAGACCCGGTGGCCTTGCTCAAGGCCGATGTGCCCGGCGGCCGCATGGCTGCCTACTGGGCCTACGCCAACACCGCTCAACCCGGTGGTCTGAGCGACGAGGAAGTCGCCTCGTATTCGGCCCTGATGTCGGCCACCCAGCCCATGATCGCCGAGGAGGTGCTGCAGGCCATAGACCTGCGGGGGCACCGCTGCCTGCTGGACGTGGGGGGTGGGGAAGGGCGTTTCCTGCAACAGGCGGCGGCGCATGCACCGCACCTGCAGTTGATGCTGTTCGACCTGCCGGCGGTGGCCGAACGCGCCCGCGAGCGCCTGACCCGCGCTGGCCTGGCGCGGCACTGCACCGTGCACGGCGGCGATTTCGGGCAGGACGCATTGCCCGTGGGTGCCGACCTCATCACCCTCATCCGTGTGGCCTTCGACCACCCGGATGAGCGGGTACTGGCCGTGATGCAGGCCGTCCACGCGGCACTGCCGGTGGGCGGAGAAGTCGTGCTGGCCGAACCGATGTCGGGCACCGCCGGCGCCGAGCCGATGGGAGACGCCTATTTCGGCTTCTACCTGATGGCCATGGGGCGTGGCCGGCCGCGGTCACCCGATCACCTGGCTGGGCTGCTGGCGCAGGCCGGTTTCGCCTCGATCAGGCTCATGCCGACCCGCCTTCCCTTGCAGACCCGGGTCATGCGGGCGACCAAATTGGCGTAAACAATAGTTGACAATCATCAAAGTAAGCCTAGGATGACGGCCATGGATTCGGATCTCAGCACACGTGCCGTGGTGATCGAAAGGCCCGAGCACCTGCGGGTGAGTCGCTTGGCCCTGCACGCGCCTGGGCCGGCCGACTTGGTCGTGGACATGCAGTGGAGTGGGATCAGCACCGGCACCGAGCGGCTGTTCTGGACCGGCAAGATGCCCCCGTTCCCGGGCATGGGCTACCCCCTGGTGCCCGGCTACGAGTCCGTGGGCCACGTGGTCGAGGCCGGTCGCCAGGCCGATTACAGGATCGGCGAGCGGGTGTTCGTTCCCGGGGCCAACTGCTACGAAGGCGCTCGCGGGCTGTTCGGTGGATCGGCCTCGCGCGTCGTGGTGCCGGCGGCGCGGGTGTTTCCGCTGCCCGAAACGGCCGGACAGGAATCGGTGCTGCTGGCCCTGGCGGCCACGGCCTATCACTCGGTGGCTGGCGGCGGGCGCGGCCTGCCGCATGACCCGCCCGACCTGATCGTTGGCCACGGTGTCTTGGGTCGCCTTTTGGCCCGTTTGGCCGTGGCGGCCGGCGGGCCGGCGCCCACCGTGTGGGAGACCCAAGCGATTCGCCAAGCGGGCGCGGTGGGCTACACCGTGGTCCATCCAGACCAAGACACCCGCCGAGACTACAAGGCCATCTACGACGTCAGCGGCGACCCCAAGCTGCTCGACACCCTGATCGCACGCTTGGCCCCTGGCGGCGAAGTGGTGCTGGCGGGCTTCTATCACGAGCCCTTGAGCTTTCAGTTTCCGCCGGCCTTCATGAAGGAAGCGCGGATTCGGGCGGCTGCCGAGTGGCAGCGCCCGGACATGCTGGCCGTGCAGGCCTTGCTGTCCAGCGGTCGGTTGTCCCTGGATGGCCTGATCACACACCGTGAACGCGTGGACCACGCCGAGAACGCCTACCGGACCGCCTTCGGCGATCCATCCTGTTTGAAGATGATTCTTGACTGGAGTGCCTCCGCATGAGCAGCCAACCCGCCATCCCGGCCGTTGCACCCGTTCAACTGATGCTCAACCGGCAGCAACTGCGCGCCGAAGCAGCCCTGGAGCCGCCGGCTGTGCACACCGGCGAGGTCAAGAAGGAAACGCAGATCATCGCGATCTACGGCAAGGGCGGCATCGGCAAGAGCTTCACGCTGGCCAACCTGAGCTACATGATGGCCCAGCAAGGCAAGAAGGTGCTGCTCATCGGCTGCGACCCCAAGAGCGACACCACATCGCTGCTGTTCGGCGGCAAGGCCACGCCCACCATCATCGAGACCTCATCGAAGAAAAAGCTGGCTGGCGAAGCCGTCACCATCGGCGACGTCTGCTTCAAGCGCGATGGCGTCTTCGCCATGGAACTCGGGGGTCCCGAGGTAGGCCGCGGATGCGGTGGCCGCGGCATCATCCACGGCTTTGAAACCCTGGAGAAACTGGGCTTCCACGACTGGGGCTTCGACTACGTGCTGCTCGACTTCCTGGGTGACGTGGTGTGCGGCGGCTTCGGCCTGCCCATTGCGCGCGACATGTGCCAGAAGGTGATCGTGGTGGGTTCGAACGACCTGCAGTCGCTGTATGTGGCCAACAACGTGTGCTCGGCGGTGGAGTACTTCCGCAAGCTCGGTGGCAACGTGGGTGTGGCCGGCATGGTCATCAACAAGGACGACGGCACAGGCGAGGCCCAGGCCTTCGCGAAGAACGCCGGCATCCCGGTGCTGGCCTCCATTCCGGCCCACGAAGACATCCGCCGCAAGAGCGCGGCCTACGAAATCATCGGCAAGCCCGATGGGCAGTGGGGTCCCTTGTTCGCCGAACTCGCCACCAACGTGGCCGAGGCACCGCCGCAGCGGCCCAAGCCCCAGACGCAGGATGAACTCCTGGGCCTGTTCTCATCCGACACGGTGGGGCGCAACGTGGTGCTGGAGCCGGCCACCAGCTTCGACATGATGGGTCGTGAGGAAGTGGCCCGCCCTTCCCTGGAGGTGGTGTACGACAACGCTTGAGCGTTGCCGCTGCACCGAAAGCCCCACGCGATGAACGCCCCACACGAACCCGTGAACCGCTTGGCCGCCGAGCAGGACGGCCTGGGTTGCCACTCGGGTGCCGAAAAGATGAAGGCCGCTGCCCAGGCGTCCGGCAAGTCCGAGGTGCTGGCGCAGTACGCGAAAGACTATCCCCTGCCCGAAGGCGCAGGCCCGCACGACCAGCCACAAAGCATGTGCCCGGCCTTTGGCTCACTGCGGGTGGGGCTGCGCATGCGCCGCACCGCCACCATCCTGTCCGGTTCAGCCTGCTGCGTGTACGGCCTGACCTTCACCTCGCACTTCTATGGGGCGCGGCGCAGCGTGGGCTATGTGCCCTTCAACAGCGAAACCCTGGTGACGGGTAAGCTGTTCGAAGATATCCGCGAAGCCGTGCACGCCCAGGCCGACCCTGAAAAGGTCGATGCGGTGGTGATCATCAACCTGTGTGTGCCCACGGCCAGTGGCGTGCCGCTGCAATTGCTGCCGGCCGAGATCAACGGCGTGCGCATCATCGGTATCGATGTGCCAGGGTTCGGTGTGCCCACCCATGCCGAAGCCAAGGACGTGCTGGCCGGTGCGATGTTGCGCTATGCCCGCACCGAGGCCGAGGCGGGCCCCGTGGCCGCACCGCGTCAGCCCCGCTCGCAACTACCGGCCATTTCACTGCTGGGCGAGATGTTCCCGGCCGATCCGGTGGGCATCGGCATGATGCTCCAGCCCATGGGCTTGGCGGTGGGCACGGTGGTGCCCACACGCGAGTGGCGTGAGCTCTACACCGCGCTTGACTGCTCAGCGGTGGCGGCCATCCACCCCTTCTACACGGCCAGCGTGCGCGAGTTCGATGCCGCCGGCAGGCCCGTGGTGGGCTCGGCCCCCGTGGGCGTTGAAGGCACCGAAGCCTGGCTGCAGTCCATCGGCGCGGCCTGCAATGTGCCCCAGGCCCAGATCGACGCGGCCAAGAACCGTTTCCTGCCGATGATCGGCAGCGTGTTGGCAGCCACGCCCATCAAGGGGCGCATCACCGTCAGTGGCTATGAAGGCTCCGAGTTGCTCGTGGCTCGCTTGCTGATCGAAAGCGGTGCCGAGGTGCCTTACGTGGGCACGGCCTGCCCCAAGACCCCCTGGAGCGCACCTGACCTGGCCTGGCTGCAGGCGAGGGGTGTGCATGTGCAATACCGCGCCTCGCTCGAGCAGGACGTGGCAGCCGTGCGTGAGTTCAGGCCCGATTTGGCCATCGGCACCACGCCGGTCGTACAGGCCGCCAAGGAAGCGGCCATTCCGTCGCTCTACTTCACCAACCTGATCTCAGCCCGCCCCCTGATGGGTCCTGCGGGTGCGGGTTCCTTGGCGCAGGTCATCAATGCAGCCTTGGGCAACAAGGGACGCTTCGACCGCATGCGTGGGTTTTTCGATGGCGTGGGTACCGCCCATGCCGCCGGTGTCTGGGAAGCGGGCGATGGCGCAGGCGGCGTGCCGCAGGAGCGCCCGGAGTTCAAGGCGGAAACCCGCCGACAGGTCATCAAGATCATGAAGCGTCGCAAGGCCGAGGAGATGCTGCCTTGAGCCCCCGCGTTCGCTTCGTTCACTGCCCCATGGGGGGGTGCTGAGATGCTGGTGCTCGACCACGATCGCGCGGGCGGCTACTGGGGGGCGGTGTATGTGTTTACCGCCATCAAGGGCCTGCAGGTGGTGATCGACGGCCCGGTCGGCTGCGAGAACCTGCCGGTCACCAGCGTGCTGCACTACAGCGACGCGCTTCCGCCGCATGAGTTGCCCATTGTGGTGACTGGCCTGGCCGAAGAGCAATTGGGCCGCGAGGGAACCGAGGGCTCGATGAAGCGCGCCCACGCGGTGCTGGACCCCGACTTGCCGGCGGTGGTGGTCACCGGATCGATTGCCGAGATGATCGGCGGCGGCGTCACGCCCGAGGGCACCACCATCCAGCGCTTCTTGCCGCGCACCATCGACGAAGACCAATGGCAGTGCGCCAACCGTTCGATGCTGTGGCTGTGGCAACAGTACGGGCTGCGCCACATTCCCGAGCGCACGCCCCTGGCTGAGCGCCCAGCCGGCGAGAAGCCGCGCGTCAACATCATCGGCCCGGCCTACGGCACCTTCAACTGCCCAAGTGATCTGGCCGAGATTCGCCGCTTGGTTCAGGGCATTGGCGCCGAAGTGAACATGGCCTTCCCCTTGGGCAGCCACTTGGCCGATGTGGCTGAACTCGCCAATGCCGATGTGAACATCTGCCTGTATCGCGAATTCGGGCGCGCGTTGTGCGAGGCCTTGGAGCGTCCCTACCTGCAGGCACCCATCGGTTTGCACAGCACCACCGCCTTCCTGCGCGAACTGGGCGCCTTGCTGGGCTTGGATCCCGAGCCCTTCATCGAACGCGAGAAGCACACCACGATCAAGCCGGTGTGGGACCTGTGGCGATCCGTCACGCAAGACTTCTTCAGCACCGCCAGTTTCGGCATCGTGGCCGGTGAAACCTATGCGCGTGGCGTTCGGCACTTCCTGGAAGACGAGATGGGCTTGCCCTGCCACTTCGCCGTGTCACGCCGGGCCGGTGAGAAGACAGACAACGCCAACATCCGTCGTCTGGTTCATGAGAAGACGCCCTTGATCGTCTTCGGCAGCTTCAACGAGCGCATGTACCTGGCCGAGGCCGGCCAGAAGGGACCGATGAAGGCCGCCTTCATTCCCGCGTCCTTCCCCGGGGCCATCATCCGCCGCCACACCGGAACACCCTTCATGGGCTACGCCGGCGCCACCTATCTCGTGCAGGAGGTGTGCAACTCGCTGTTCGACGCGCTGTTCCATATCCTGCCCCTGGCCACTGAAATGGACCAGGTGCAGGCCACGCCGGCACGTGGCATCACTGGCGCCGACTTGGTCTTAGCCTGGGACGACGAAGCCCAGGACGCCCTGCGCGAGTGGGTGCAGCAGCAACCGGTGCTGGTGCAGATTTCCGCGGCCAAGACCTTGCGCGATAAGGTCGAACAGTTGGCCCAGAAGAGTGGTGTGGCCCGTGTGGGCCTGGACCTCGTGCGGCAGGCGCTGGGGCATGGCGCATGGGCATCTTCCCAGGCCGCGGCCAAGGCGGCGTCGGCCAAGCCTGCCGCCGAACCCCAACAAGACGGCGCCAAAGCCGCCCACCAGGAGGTGCCGGCATGAGCGCTGCCCTCCGAACAACAGAACACGTCCTTGCAGTTCGGACCCCCGATGTCGCGGCAGTCCGCCGCGGCTTCCCGTGCTGCGCGGGTTTCGCAGGCGAACGGCCGCAAGGCCGCATTTGAGGAGCATCTCGATGGCTGAACGGAGAACTTCGATCTCTGGCCTGACCGATGACGAGGCCCAGGAGTTTCATACCTACTGGGTGCAGGGTTTCGTGGGATTCACGGCAGTGGCCGTGGTCGCACACCTGCTCGTCTGGATCTGGCGTCCCTGGCTCTGATAGCCCATTGGTCACCTGTCAGAAGGATCTGTGATGGCAAACACCCACGCTGAACACGCACGGCTGCACCCGCACGACGATGAACGGAGCATTTCGCTGATCTTTGTGCTGGGCTATGTCGTGTTTCTGGTCATTGCCCTCCTGGGCACGGCCATGGGCTTGCACTGGCGGACCTGGCTGCCCGGTGCCGAAGGCATGACGAGCATCTTTGGCGGTGTGAAGGCAGCGGTCTACACCTTCATGTCCCACTTACTTTAGGAGCACACCTATGTGGAGAATTTGGCGTCTTTACGACCCCCTTCGGGCGATGGTCGTTCAAGGCATCTTCCTGTTCGGCCTGGCCGCGATGATTCATCTCGTCCTGCTCAGCACGAACAAGTACAACTGGTTCGATGGTGCGAAGAAGCCTGCAGTCGCTTCGGCCAACGCACCGATGCCGACCGCCGTGGCTTCCAACGGCAAATAAGCAGTCTGATCGCAGTACCCGTGCACGGCGTGGCGGCTTGTCCGCCTCACCGTGCGCGTTGGAGTTCAGCCTTGGCTGGGCTCAAGAAGAACCTGGGTCGGAGGACAAACCATGGCCATGTTGAGTTTTGAAAAGAAGTACCGCGTGAGGGGCGGCACCCTGGTGGGAGGCGACCTGTTCGATTTCTGGGTCGGGCCGTTCTATGTCGGCTTCTTCGGCGTCACCACGATCTTCTTTGCGGTCCTGGGCACCGTGCTGATCCTGTGGGGCGCTTCCCAAGGCCCCACCTGGAATCTTTGGCAGATCAACATTGCGCCGCCGGACCTGTCCTACGGCCTGAAACTCGCGCCGCTCATGGAGGGCGGCCTGTGGCAGATCATCACCGTCTGCGCGCTGGGGGCCTTCGGATCCTGGGCGCTGCGCGAAGTGGAGATCTGTCGAAAGCTGGGCATGGGCTTTCACGTGCCTGCCGCCTTCGGTATGGCCATCTTCGCCTACTTCACGCTGGTGGTGATCCGCCCCGTGCTGATGGGCGCCTGGGGACATGGCTTCCCCTACGGCATCTTCAGTCACCTCGACTGGGTGTCCAACGTCGGCTACCAATACCTGCACTTCCATTACAACCCCGCGCACATGCTCGCGGTGAGTTTCTTCTTCGCCACCACCTTTGCCTTGTCGCTGCACGGCGCGCTGGTGCTGTCGGCCACCAACCCGAAGAAGGGTGAGTTGGTCAAGACACCGGAGTACGAAGACACCTTCTTCCGCGACACGATTGGCTATTCGATCGGCACCCTGGGCATCCACCGCCTCGGCCTGTTCCTGGCCTTGGCCTCGGGCTTCTTCAGCGCGGTGTGCATCGTCATCAGCGGCCCCTTCTGGACCCGCGGCTGGCCCGAGTGGTGGGGCTGGTGGCTGAACCTGCCCATCTGGTCGCAATGGCCGATGCAGTGATCCAGGAGACCTGACCATGGCGCAATACCAAAATCTGTTCACCACCGTCAACGCTGTTGGCCCCGTCTCGCATGGCGTCGAACTGGGACACGGC
>JBEAWD010000050.1:0-6623 GCA_041160585.1 Pseudomonadota bacterium
AGGGCGCTGATGAACAGGCCCTCGAGCAGGAGCAGCGTGAACACGCGGCGTGGACCCGCCCCCACTGAGCGCAACACCGCCAGTTCGCGCCGTCGCTGCTCAAGTGCCGTCATCACCACGGCCATCAGGCCGGCTAGGCTCACGGCCCCCACCAGCACGCTCATGAGGGTCAGCGCCTTCTCGGCCTGGGCCACCGTGCCCCACAACTCATCGAGTGCCACACCGGGCAAGACGGCGGTGAGTGGCTCACCCTCGTAGGCGTTCACGCGACGTTGCACAGCGAAAACGGCGCCGCGCGCCTTGAGTCCCACCAAGGCCGCACTGACCGTGCTGGGCGTGAGATCCAAGGCCTGCGCCTCTTCGGCCGTGGTGCGCTTGGTGCCGGGCAGAGGCATGCCAGCCGCCCAATCGACGTGAAGGGCCTGCATGCCTTCGAGCGGTATGTGTACCGATCGGTCCACCGGCGTGCCGGTGCGCGCCAGGATGCCCACCACGGTGAATGGCATCTCGTCGTGGCGGTCGTGGTCAAGTGCGCCGCTGCCATGGCTGAGCACGAGGCGCTGGCCCAGGCGGTAACCGAGCTGCTGTGCCACTTCGGCACCCAGTACTGCTTCGAACACCTGATCGAAGCGTCGGCCTTCAAGCAGTTCGAGCTGACGCCGAGGCCCATAGCGGAAGTGTTCGAAATAGGCCGAGGTGGTGGCCACCACCGGAAAGCCGCGGTGGCTGTCACCCAGTGAGATGGGCACCACCCAGCGCACGGACGGATCCCTCTGCAGGGCTTGAAGGCTGCGGTACTCGATGGTCTGTGTGGGCTGGCCGATGCGGAACACGCTGTACA
This sequence comes from Pseudomonadota bacterium, assembly GCA_041160585.1. Taxonomy (GTDB): domain Bacteria; phylum Pseudomonadota; class Gammaproteobacteria; order Burkholderiales; family Burkholderiaceae_C; genus RFTU01. The sequence continues at coordinate 842 of JBEAWD010000050.1, forward strand.
GCAGGAGTTGGACCGCGCCGCTGCGCGCACCCACGATCAGGTCGGTGCCGGACACCGCATTCGAGAAGTTGTCTCGCACATCGTGGCGCACGCGCTCGACCGTGAGCAGCAGGAAGGTGGACAGTGCCAGCGACAACACCACCAGCGACAGGGCGAAGCGGCGATGCCAGGCGCTGGCCCAGGCCAGGGTTAGCAGGCTTCGCATGCGAGCGCCCTGGCGCGGTTGATGAGGGGCAGGTGCATGACCGTGCTGAAGTGCGTGGCCAAACGCGTATCGTGCGAGACGAAGAGCAAGGCGCTGCCGGCTTGCGCACACTGCGCCATCAGCAGACGCATGAAGGCTTCACGGCGGTCTTCGTCCAAGGCCGAAGTGGGCTCATCGGCGATGACGATGTCGGGTTGGCCAATCAGGGCGCGCGCGGCGGCCACCCGCTGCTGTTGGCCGACCGACAGGTCCGATGCGGGCCGTTGGTACAGCGAAGCGGGCAGTTCCAATGCATTCAGCAGGGCAATGGCGGCGGCCCGGGTGCTGCCCTGGCTGGCTGTGGCCCGTTCGCGGCGCCGACGGGAGAACCCACAAGGCAGCAGTACGTTGTCCAACACGCCCAAGTAGGGCAACAGGTTGAACTGCTGGAAGATGTAGCCGACGTGGTCCACGCGGTGGGCATCGCGTGCGGCTGGCGGCAGGCTGGCCCAGTCCCGCCCCATCAGTTCCACAGCGCCTTGTTGCGCCAACAGCACGCCGGCCGCCAGCGACAGCAGGGTGGTCTTGCCCCCTCCGCTGGGCCCTGTGAGCATCAGGCCTTGCCCGGCTTCGATTCGCAGCGATTCAATGTCCAGCGTCGGCTGGGATGCGCCCGGATAGGCGAAGCGCGCGCCACGCAGCTCAAGTGCGGGCACCGAACCTCTGGGCATCGGTGGCGTTGGGTTAGGCGTCATCAACACGGTTGTCTTCGACCGTCCCGGAACACCGCAAGTTCCCCGGGCTGCAGAGCCGTCCACGCCTCGTTGATGGTCAGGGGTTCGGTGACGATGATCGCCACGCGGTCCTGTGCCGACGTCAGGGGGGTGAAGTCGACGGTGAGCTCTTCGTCGCGCAACTGCGCCGTGGAAAACGGATGCGCCCGCTCCAGCGCATGAAGCCGCGTGCTGCAGTGGGCCCACAGGGCCTCACCGTTGCTCAGGAGAAAGTTGAAGGTGCCGTGGCCTGCCACGGTGGGCACCAGCTCCCGCAGGGTGTCACTGAGGTGTTCCATGGACGGCAGGCTGGCATGGTTCTTGGCCAGCTCCTGCAACAGCCAGCAGAAGGCGCGCTCGCTGTCGGTGCTGCCCACCGGCCTGAAGGCCGCATGCAGCTTGGGCTCGTAGCCTTCGAGGTTGCCGTTGTGCGCAAACACCCAGTAGCGCCCCCAGAGCTCGCGCATGAATGGGTGGGTGTTCTCCAGGGCCACCGCTCCTTGTGTGGCCTTGCGGATGTGGGCCACGATGTGGCGACTTCGCAGCGGGTAACGCCGGATCATCTCGGCCACGGGTGAGACACGGGCACTCACGGTATCCACGAACAGCCGAGCACCTGGCCCCTCAAAGAAGCCGATGCCGAAGCCGTCCTTGTGTTCTTCCGCGCGTGTGGAGAAGCCGGTGAAGCTGAAGACCAAGTCGGTGGGTGTGTTGGCGTTGAGTCCCAGCAGTTGGCACATGGTGAACAGGCAGCCTCTATCCTCAGCGCATCGGGCCGCCGGCGCTGCAGCCGTTCGGTCTCCGGGCGCGCGGCTTCAACCGCCCACGGCTTCCTTGACGCACTTGTTGACGTTGCCGGTGCGTGCGGCGCCGGCCAGCTTCTTTTCGGTGGCCGCAGCCTCGCAGCGCTCGGTGGCTTCGCGCTCGCACTTGGCAAGGAAGGAGGTCTTTGCGGCGCCCGCGAGTTTCTTTTCGGTGGCCTGTTGGTGGCAGGTACCGGTGGCCGCGGGCGCTGCTGCCGGCGTTGCAGAAGGTGCCGCAGCCGCATGGGAGGCAGCGTGCACGGGTGAGACCAGCACGAACACGGTGGCCATCAGGGTGGCGGTGAGGGCGGATGCGCCCAATTGCAATGCGTTCATTTCGGGGGCTCCTTCGGGTGGGTCGTCCGCGGCGATCTGTGCTGCGGGCAGGTGAATGATCGCACCTTTCTGTGGGCGCTACTTCGGGCGAACGAAGAGGGTGTGCAGGCTGTTCCCGACGGCACCGGCTTGGTCAAAAGCGGTGGTGGTGGTGGTGCCAATTCCGCCGCTGTCGATCACGGTTCGCGTGGCCATGCCGAACCAAGGGCCCACGGGCAGGCGGTGCAGGGTCAGGGTGAGGTCGACCGGTACAAAGCCCCAGTGTCGGAAGTCGAGTGCGCAACTGGTGCCGTTGGCGGAGTCCAGCATCGTCAGGAGGCCGGCCACCCCGCTGGTGGTCTGGCCTTGCACGAGGGGAATGCGCAAGCGCGCCCACACCGTGGCCGGGCCCAGGGTGTCGAAGCCGCCTTCGGCAAATCGCCATTCGAGCGACCGCCCATACGGAAAGCCATCGGAGCCGGGAAAGAAGCGCGTGCACTCTTCGGCGGGCATCGGGGGCAGCACGAAGGGGTCGGTCACGGCCGGGCAGATGCCCGCTTCGCGCTGCAGGCGCCAGGCCTGGGCGCTGAGCACCACCTTGCCTTGAACGCGGTACTGGGCCTGAAGGAGTTCGACCCGCTTGCCGGGGCGCAGCACCTGCACCTGCACCTCACAGGGGTCCAGCGGCACGGGCCCCATGAACTCGACCGTCAGCCGTGCCAGGTCCATTGGCACGACGCTGGGGTGTCGGCAGATGGCGTCAGCCAAGAGCGCAATCGGTGGGCCACCGTGCTGGTGTTGCGGCGACCAGGGGCCGACGGTGGCCTCGGTGGGGAGATAGCGCCCGGGATGGCCGGTGTCGGGGATGAAGAAGGCGGAGTGCATGGAAGGTGGTGGCCGCAGCAGGTGTGGCCCTCACGGTGGCCGTTCTGTTTGGGGAGCGGGCGTGTTCAGGCCAAGTATGGACCATCCGAGTTTCCGCTCCACAATCGGCGCATGAGCGAGTCACAGATCCACGTGCCCGATTCCTTCCTGGCCTTGTTCCGGTCGGGCCCTGCCCAACGCCTGAACGAGCCCTGGCATCATGTGATGGCGCGCTACGAATGCTGCGAGGACCTGGCCCAGGGACTCGCGCCCCAGGCTCGCGCCTTGGTTGCCGACCTCGGGGTGACAGAGGACGCGGTGGCCACGCGGATCGCGCCGGGCCTGCAGCACCCGAGCGTGGGACTGGCGCCTGAAGAGGCGCAGTGGGTCTGCACGCGTTTGGTCGAACTGTTGGAGCACGGGCTTTGAGCCCGGAGAGGTCAAGACATGAACGTCATTCATTCCCATCGACGTGTGGCATACGCAGCGCAGGCGGCCTTCGCGGCGTGCATGAGCCTGGTGCCGTTGGCGGCGCATGCGCAGGCACCGGCGGCTGCGCAAGCGCCGGCGGCCGCCGCCCAAGCGGCCGCGCCCGCGCCACTGGCCTTGGGTGCGCCGCGCACCCTGCCCAGCGGCGTGGAGGTCACGCTGACCCGGGCCGGCCGCACGCCACTGTCCTATCCGGCGGCCACCGATTCGGTCAAGGTGCATTACGAGGGGACCTTTGAGGACGGGCGTGTGTTCGACTCCTCCTACGAGCGCAAGCAACCCGCCACCTTTCCGCTCAACCGCGTCATCCCCTGCTGGACGCAAGGCGTGCAGCAGATCCCGGTGGGCGGCGCGGCCACGCTGCATTGCCCGGCCTCAGCGGCCTACGGCGAGCGAGGGGCGGGCAGCGGTCGAATCCCGCCGAACACGCCGCTGCGCTTCCGGGTGGAGTTGTTGGAGATCGTGGGCCGCTGATACGGTTAGTGAGTGTTCGCAAACAAATCAGATCGACACAGTGAATCAGGGTTTTGTCACAAAACCGTCATAAATCGGCCTTAGAGTTCGCCGTCTTCCAAAAGTCCGCCGCGCAGGCGCGTCTCCTATGTCGTTTCTGAACCCTTGGCCTCGGGCCACCCTGGTCCTGGCCTTCTTCGCTGCCGCCATCGTCTCTCCCGCGGCGGCGCAAGACGTCACGGGCGCCGGCGCCTCTTTCCCGGCCCCGGTCTATGCCAAGTGGGCCGACGCCTTCCACAAGGCCACGGGTGCGCGGGTGAACTACCAATCGGTGGGCTCGGGTGCCGGCATCAAGCAGATCAAGGGCAAGACGGTGGACTTCGGCGCCAGCGACATGCCTCTGAAGGACGAGGACCTCAAGGCCGATGGCATGGTGCAGTTCCCCATGGTGATCGGAGGCGTGGTGCCGGTGGTCAACATCAAGGGCATCGCACCGGGTCAACTCAAGCTCAATGGCGCCGTCTTGGCCGACATCTACATGGGCAAGGTCAGCCGTTGGAATGACGCGTCGATTGCGGCGCTCAACCCCGGCGTGAACCTGCCCGATACAGCCATTGCCCCTGTGCGGCGAGCCGATGGGTCGGGCACCAGTTTTCTGTTCACGCACTACCTGTCTCAGGTGAGTGCGGACTGGAAGTCCAAGGTGGGTGAGGGCACGGCCGTCAACTGGCCTACTGGCGCGGGCGGCAAGGGCAACGAAGGCGTGGCTGCATTTGTGCAGCGATTGCCCAACTCCATCGGCTACGTGGAGTATGCCTACGCCAAGCAGAACAAGATGTCTCACGTGTTGCTGCTCAACCGAGAAGGCGTGTATGTAGCGCCCGACGACACGACCTTCAAGGCGGCTGCGGCGAATGCGCAGTGGGCCAAGAGCTTCAACCAGGTGTTGACGAACCAGCCGGGCAAGGACAGCTGGCCCATCACCGGGGCCACCTTCATCTTGATGCACGCGCAGTCGGCCAAGCCCGCGCAGTCGGCTGCCGCCCTCAAGTTCTTCGATTGGGCGTTCGCCAAGGGCGATGGCATGGCCACCGATTTGGAGTACGTGCCCTTGCCCGATCCCGTGAAGGCGCTGGTGCGCAAGGCTTGGACCGGCATCAAGTGATGAAGGGTTGGGGTGATCGTCTCTTCGCGGCGGCGGCCACCTCGGCTGCCGCGCTGACGCTGGCGCTGATGGCGGGCATTCTGGGCTCGCTGGTGGTGGGTGCCGGCCCAGCCATCAACGAATTCGGTCTGGGCTTCCTCACCTCGGCGGTGTGGGACCCGGTGGGCAACCAATACGGTGGCCTGGTGATGATCTACGGCACGCTGGCCACCTCGCTGATCGCCTTGGTGATCGCGGTGCCGGTGTCCTTCGGGATTGCACTGTTCCTCACCGAACTGTCTCCGGGCTGGCTCAAGCGCCCGCTGGGCATCGCCATTGAACTGCTGGCCGCGGTGCCTTCCATCGTGTACGGCATGTGGGGTCTGCTGGTCTTCGGCCCGGTGTTGGCCACCTATGTGCAGCAACCCCTGCAGGCGGCCTTCACCGGGGTGCCGGTGTTGGGCGCGCTGGTGGCGGGGCCGCCGGTGGGCATCGGCATCCTGTCGGCCGGCATCATCCTGGCCATCATGATCATTCCCTTCATCGCCTCGGTGATGCGCGATGTGTTCGAGGTCACACCGCCCATGTTGAAGGAGTCGGCCTACGGCTTGGGCTCCACCACCTGGGAGGTGGTCTACAAGATCGTGCTGCCCTACACCAAGGCCGGTGTGGTGGGCGGCATCATGTTGGGCCTGGGCCGTGCCCTGGGCGAGACCATGGCCGTGACGTTTGTGATCGGCAACATGAACCAGCTCGA
>JBEAWD010000091.1:0-2825 GCA_041160585.1 Pseudomonadota bacterium
GCTCAGGCTTTTCGACCGTTATCCGAGTGCCAACGACACGCTGTCGCTTCGGCAGCCGGTATTCCGTATTCAACAGGCCGTCGGGGTAAAGCAGGCTCAGGCGGTTGAGCGTGAGGCCGAGGCCATCTTTGCAGGCGAGGAACAGGCGTTTTCGGTCCGCGTGGCAGTGGCTTACCTGGAGACCTTGCTGGCCCAGGACACCATCACACTCATGGAATCGCAGCGGCAATTCTTGGAGATGTCGCTTCTTTCTTCGCGCCGAGCGCTGGAGTCCGGTTTTGGCACGCGAACGGATATCGACGCTGCGCAAGCCCGGCTGGATTTAAACCGGGCGCAGATGATGCAAGCGCGGCAGCAACTCGACTTCGCCCGCCGGCAGTTACAGGCATGGGTTGCGCAACCATTCGGTAGTTTGCTGGCGGTTGATGGTCAGCAGATCAAGCAGCTGAACCTGGCCGCCACGTATTCATTGGATGAGTGGCTGGCCAAGGCCGAACGGGGCTCGCCTGAAGTTCGTCGCCTGTTGGCCCAACACGAAGGCATGTCGCAAGAAATGAACAAGGCCCGCGCCGGGCACTTGCCGACGGTTGATTTCATCGCCCAGATGCAGCGGTCGCGAAGCGAGAACACCTTGTCGCCGCAGTCAAGGTTTCAGAATAGCAGCATGGGCTTCCAGGTCAATGTTCCCCTGTATAGCGGCGGCTATGTGAACAGTGTGACGCGACAGGTGTCGGCTGAATTGGAGCGACTGGAGGAATCCCTGTCCGCATTACGCGCCGACATAGGCGTGCGGGTGCACCGTGAGTACCGGGGTGTCATCGAAGGTCGGGCAAGAGTGGAGGCCTTGGAGGTGGCGGTTCGCTCGGCCGAGGTGGCACTCGATTCTGCGCGCAAGAGTATGGCCGCAGGTGTACGAACTCAGGTGGATGTGCTGAACGCCGAGCAGCAACTTTCACAAGCCAGACGCGATCTGAGTGAGTCCCGTTACGCCATGCTTGCCGCCATGGTTCGTCTTCGGTCGCTGGCCGGAGAGTCGGACGAGACCTTGATGGCGCGGCTCAATACCGTGTTCGTGCACCCTTGATGCCCCGGCCTTGAGGCCGCGCGCCACAGCGGTCTACAGCTTGCGCAGAACCGCAGCGGCGACCAGGCCCAAATTGCCCAGGATGGTTTGGCGGTAGACGCCCGCCAGCCATAGCCCACTGATCCGGCTCCACAGAGTGCCGTGCCGCGAACGGTCGAAGTCGTCCAACACGCTGCGGCAGTCTTCGGTCAGCAGCGGGCGAATCGTTTCCAGGGCCCGCACGTTCTCGTCGGTCCAAGCCCGGAAACGCCCCTTGAGCAGCAAGCGCAAGCGCACCAGGCGGGCACCCCAGCTGATATTGGCGCCCACTTGGTTATCGCCGTGTTGGCGGTAGCGCACCGTGGGGTATGGGTCGTAGTGCACCCGCCCACCGCAACCGGTGATCACCATATAGGCCCACCAGTCATGGGCCACCACCTGCACCTGGTCTCCGGCCCGGCGCAAGAGGTCGCGCGCAGCGCGGTTGAACACCATGGTGTTGCCGCCGGCCACGTTTTGCACCAAGGCGTTTTCAAAGCTGGGGCTGCGGCCAAACAGCGGCGAATAACCGATGTACTGGTTGCGTTCATCGACCAGCTGCGTGCGTGAACCATACAGGGCCGGGATGTGGCGTGGCACCGTCTGCAGCCACTTCATGGCGCGTTCCAGTTTGTCCGCTTCCCAGATGTCGTCTTGGTCGGCGTATGCGAAGAACTCGGTGTCGATGTCGGCCCGGCAGGTCAGTGACAAGAAGTTAGCCGTCGAGCCCACCGCAGGACCGGCGTGAATCGACAGGCGGTCATCGCCCCAATGTTCTTGGTAGTACTCCAGAATGGAGTGTGTGTGGTCGTCTGAGCCGTCGTCGCTGGCCCAAATTTCCCAGTTGGGGTGGGTTTGGGTTGCAATCGAATTGAGCTGCTCGGCCAGGAAGCGCTGCCCCTGCATGGTGCACATCAGCACCGCTACTTTGGGTGGTGTGACCTCCAAGTTGGGCCGCGGGTGTAGCGGCACCAGCGGAATCACCTTGCGGAATTCATCCCAGCTGTTTTCTTGTCGGAGCAACCGGCGGGAAGCCTTGCGGAGGGGCAGGTTCCACACATTGTGGTCGCGGCGCTTCTGGTTTTTGGGGTCTTGAGCGGCCATCGCGCTGTATTGTAGGCAGGATGTGGGCGATCCTGCACCAAAACGGCTCAGTTGTGTTGCGACCGCGCAAGCATGGGTGCATGGGCGTCTTTCGGGGCCAAGGACAGCATCAAGCCCGCCAGTGGCCAGGCAATGCCCAGCTGAGGGTCGTCCCAGCGGATGGCCCGCTCACAATCCTTGGCGTACACATCCGTGGTCTTGTACAGAAACTCCGTGCCGTCTTCCAGGCTCAGGAATCCGTGGGCAAAGCCTTCCGGAATCCACAGCTGGCGGCGGTTGGCTTCGCTGAGCTCTACGCCCACCCACCGGCCAAACGTAGCGCTGCCTTGGCGTATGTCCACGGCCACGTCCCACACCCTCCCTTTCACCACGCGTACCAGCTTGCCTTGCGCATGCGGCGGCAGTTGGTAGTGCAGCCCGCGCAGCACACCGGCGGCAGACTTCGAGTGGTTGTCCTGCACGAAGGGGCGCGGTGCGGGCAAGCCCAGCGACTGCAAGCCGGCATGGAACTTCGGCTCGTTGAAACTTTCGTAGAACCAGCCGCGGTCGTCGCCGAAGACCGCCGGCTCCACGATCACCACGCCGGGCAGTTCGGTGGGGATGAACTTCATGAAGGCGC
>JBEAWD010000093.1:0-3898 GCA_041160585.1 Pseudomonadota bacterium
GGCGACAAGGTGGCCACGCCGTACCCTGGGTAGTACAGCTCGTTGAAGCTCGGGGCGCGGAAGGTGCTGGCCGCCAGCAGGCGTAGGCTGGTTTGCGGGGTCAGCGCCCAGCGCAAGCCGCTGCGTCCGGTACGGTGCGTGCCATATACCGAGTTGCGGTCTTCACGTCCGTCAAGTTGCACCTGCAAGGCATTGAATCGGCCGCTGTAGGCCACGGTCATCGCCTCGTTGTCGCGGCTGCCGGGTGGAACATAACCGGTGGCGCTCACCTGCTCGGTGAGTTGGTCCCAGGCCGCCAGGATTTCATGCCCGCTGGCGATGGTCCAGCCCAGTTGTGCGCCGGCTTCCTGGCGCGTGCTGCGGTAGCGGTCGATCTGCGTGGCGCCGCTGGCCGAATCCTCTTCGCCGCGGCCCATGCGGGCTTGCCAACGCCATGCACCCGCGCGCCCCTCGTAGCGCAGTTGAGCGGCGCTCGTGTCGGTGCGCGTGCGGAAGTCGGGCTTCGCGTTGGGCAAGTAGTCGGGCGGCGGGTATTCGCTGGCGTCATAACGCGAGAACAGTTGGGCCTGCAGGACCGAAGCCTCAATGGCTTGACCAGTTGCCGGACGCCAAGAAGCGCTGGCCTGCAAGGTCTGCCGGCGGTAGCCGTCGCTGTCGGGGTTGTAGGTGCCGAAGCGGTCGCCAGGACGCACGGCGCTGACACCGGCACTGGCCTGTCGGGCGGCCTGCACCTGCGCGGCCCAGTCACCGTGGCGCACCTGGGTGGAGGCCGATGCCTCGCTGCTGGAGTGGTTGCCCAGCGCAGCCGATGCGCGGTGCACTGGCGCGTGGCCCGAGGCTGCGCCACGGGTGGTGATCAAGACCACACCGCCCACGGCATCGGCGCCGTAGACGCTGGCGCCCGGCCCGCGCAACACCTCGATGCGCTCGATGCCTGCCAAGCCGATGGTGGAGAAGTCGAACTGCCCCAGGGTGGCCGAGCCCATGCGAACGCCGTCGATGAGCACCAGGGTGTTGGATGCCGATGCCCCGCGCATGAGTACCGAGGTGGGTTGGCCCGGCCCCCCGGTGCGCGATACCTGCACGCCGGCCAGCGCTTGAAGCGCGTCGGCCAGGTTGTCGGCCGGCAACGCTGCCAGGGCTTCGCGGGTGATCACGACGGCATCTGCCGAGAGACGATCAAGCCCTTGGGGCAGACGGGAGGCCACGTTCACCACCGTTTGCGCGCTGGCTTCGTTCGCAGGCGGTGTGGGACCGGTGGTCTGCGCTGAGGCGCAGGGCGAAAGCACAAGGACGCCGATGGCAAAAAGCCAAGCGGTGACCCGATGGGAGGTCGTGCAAAGGATCATGGAACGGACAGACGAAAGGTCGTGCGCGCCAGCTTCCCCGCAGGCCCACACCTCACGGTGCTTTACCCAAAGGGTACGGCACCACCCTGTCGGCCGGTATCCGGGCTGGCGGAGGCGACCCGTGTGACCTTCCCAGGATGCGAGCACCCCAGTGGACTTGAGACACGAGCGGAAGACGCCATCCCAATGATGCGTCTTCGTCCGCTTACCGTTGCGGGGGCAGCTCAGGTTGGGTGCAGGCGCGCGGCCCGCGACCTTCCTGATTCCCGTTTAACCGGGCCAACCGAGTGGCCGACCCGAGCACCAACGGACCGATCATAAGCCGCAAGCCTGACAGGAGCCGTACGCTGTGGATCAGCGGGAATGGGACGACAGGTGTGACAGCGGCGTAGCCGCCTGCACTCCCAGGGCCCGGTCGCCCAGCGTGGTCTCGAGTGTCTTCATGCGAGCCACCAACTCTTCTTGGCTGCCATCACCGCGACGCAGCGCCACGCCCACGGCCAGGATGTCCACGAACAGCAGCATGAGGATACGGCTGACCATGGGCACATGGGTTTCGAGGTCCTCGTTGTGGTCGGCCAGCAGCACCACATCGGCCCGGCGGGCCAAGGGCGACTGACCCACGGTCACCGCAATCACCGACGCGCCACGGGCCTTGGCTGCATCCGCCACCTCCAGCAACTCGGCTGTGCGCCCGCTGCTGCTGATGATCATCACCACGTCCTGCGGCACCAGCACGCCGGTGGCCAGTTGATGAAGCCGGGGGTCGGTGTAGGCGTTGCAGGACAGGCCCAGGCGCAGGAACTTGAACTGCGCATCCTGGGCGACCACACCCATGTAGCCGCTGGCATGAACCGACAGCCGCGCCGCGCGACTGATCAGCTCGATGGCTCGTTCGATCCCGTCGCGACTGAGCTGATGGCGCACCTGAAGAATGGCTGCGGCGGTGTTCCCCATGACCTTGCCGCCGAGCTCGGTCATCGAGTCCTGCGTGGTGACCTGTGTGTGCGTCACCGGCACCGTGCCGGTGAGGCTGCTGGCCAGGCGCAGCTTGAAGTCCGACAGTCCCTCGCAGCCCAGCGAGCGACAAAAGCGGATCACCGTGGGCTGGCTCACCTCGGCCGCGCGGGCGATGTCGGCGATGGGGTCGTTGAGGATCCGTCGCGGGTGGGACAGCACATGCTCGGCCACCTTCCGCTCGGCCCGGCTCAGGCCCTCCAGCCCGCGCCGGATCTGCGCCAATACCGACTGCGCACTCTCGCCGCCCTGGGTCTGCAGGTGGGCATCCAGGATCGCCGATGCGCCGACAAAGGTGGCCTCGGCTGACTGAATGACGTAGGTGGGAATCTGGCGCACGTAGTCGCTGTGGCGCCCGCGGTCTTCGAAGCGCTGCCGGAATGGAGAGCGCTCGAAGTAAGGCCCCAGCCGGGGCACGATACCCCCGCCGATGTAGATGCCGCCCAGCGCGCCCAGCGTGAGTGCCAGATTGGCCGCTGCCGTGCCCATGATGCTGCAAAAGGCGTCGACTGCCTGTTCGCACAAGGCATCGGTGCGCGCCAGTGCACGCTGGGTGATGTCGGGTGCGCGCAGCGGCGAAGGCGACCGCGTGGCGGCGCCGGCCTGCTCGCACAGGGCTGCGTGGATCAGTTCCAAGCCTTGTCCGGAGAGCAAGCGCTCTGCCGATACATGCCGGTACTGCTTCCAGGCAAAGCGCAGGATCGCCAACTCGCGCTCATCGCGTGGCGAGAAACTGGTATGGCCGCCTTCGGTTCCCAGGGCCACCCAGCCACCCTGTGCGGGAATCAAGCCCGATACGCCCAGACCGGTGCCTGCACCGATGACCCCCACGACACTGCGTTCGCGCGGCTGTCCACGGCCCACGGCATGGCGCTCGTGGGGCTGAAGACGCGGCACGGCCATGGCCAAGGCGGTGAAGTCGTTGACCACCAGCAAGGTGTCCAGCGACAGGCGCAGGCGCTCTTCCTCGATCGAGAACTGCCAGTGATAGTTCGTCATGCGCACCCAATCGCTTTCGACGGGGTTGGCAATGGCTACGGCTGCGTGCTCGATGGGCGGTGCGCTGACGTCTTGCAGATAGGCGCGTACCGTGCTGTGGAAGTCGGGGTGATCGGCGCAGGGGATCAGGCGCACCTGTTCCAACAAACCTGGAGCGGTTTCCAGGGCAAAGCGGGCGTAGGTGCCGCCGATGTCGGCCAGAAGGCGCGGGCTGTTGTGCGGTGTGGGCATAATCTGTAATGAAACTACAAATTTGCTGTCCTTCCCTCGGGATTTCTCTGTACATGAGCGCAAAAACTGGGGTCAAAATCACTGTAGTTTTGCTACTGTTGGAGTGAAACTACAGGTCATTGCCCGCTGTGGTTGGGCCAACGCCCTCATTTTTCCCCGATGCCTTCGTCTCAAGTCATGCCCGCGCCCGTGTCCTTCGGTCCTTTGGTGGTGGCCGACATCGGCGGTACCAATGCGCGCTTCGGCTGGGTCGAGCAGGCCGGGCAGGGGGTTGATCATGTGTTGACGCTGTCCACCGCGGA
>JBEAWD010000110.1:0-11389 GCA_041160585.1 Pseudomonadota bacterium
CCACGCGATCCTGGCTCGCACGGGACAGCTTTCGAACCCGACGGCCGAAATACAGCGAGGGCAGCACCACCAACACCAGCATGCCCAAGACCTGTGCCATGACCGCCGGGTTCGTGACCACAAGCATCAGCAAGGCGCCCAGGCCCATCACGGTGTTTCGCAATCCCATGCTCAGCGATGAGCCCACCACGGTCTGCACCAGGGTGGTGTCGGTCGTCAAGCGGCTGATGACTTCACCCGTCTGCGTCGTTTCGAAGAACTCGGGGCTTTGTTGAACCACATGCGCATAGACGGCGCTGCGCAGGTCGGCGGTGACTCGCTCACCCAGCCAGGTCACCATGTAGAAGCGTGCGGCAGAGAACAAGCCCAAGGCGGCACCCACGGCGAAGAGGGCACCGAAATGCCCGCGCAGGTTCATCAGCTGCTGGCCAGGCTCTGCCGATACGAAGCCGTGATCGATCAGGCTCTTGAGGGCTATCGGAAAGGCCAGGGTGCTGGCGGCTGCCAGGAGCAGGAACAGCACCGCCAAGCCGATCTGCAGTCGATAGGGGCGCAGAAACGGCAACAGTCCGCTCAGTGATCGGGGGCTCTTGGCCTTGTCGCGTTCCTTGTCGGTCATGGGTGCCTGTTTGGGGGCTTGCCCCCATCTCCGAGTGTAGTGGCGGGCGCAGAAGGGTCGTGGCCAGCTGTGCAACTAGAGCTGCAGGCGTCCGGCGTACCCGGTCATCTCCAGATAGCCCATACCCAGGCGCCGGCCGTCCACGCCGTGAAGGCTGCTGATGCCTTCCCAGTACACGGTGCCGGTTCGCTGGCGGTTGTCGAGTTCCTGGGCATCGGCCAGCGCACGAAGCTGGTGGCGGCCCGCCGGGGTTTGGATCGTCCACTCCACGGGATACACCGCATCCGTGGCGGGGCTGCGCCAGCTTCGGCCGGGCTGCATCTGAACTTCGTGGGGGGCGAAGTTGCGCACCGCCTGCCCAGCCGGCCGCCAGGAGCCGCCAGCCCACAGCGCGGTGCCATCGGCTCGGCGCAGGCGAAACACCGTGAGTGCACCGCCATCGTCCAGGTTCAGGCCCATCCAATCCCAGCCCACCGCCTCGGGGTCGAGGAGGGCACTGCTCCACTCGTGGTCCAGCCAGGCCGTACCCTGCACCGACAGGGTCCGACCGCGCAGTCGCAACTGGCCATCGACACGCATCTGCGGCTGGCTGTAGTACCCGCTGGCATGTCCAGGTCTTGGACTCTTGCGGCTGTAGCCGGCCTCGCCCTGCAGCACAAGGGCTTGGGTGGTGCGAAGCTTCAGGGCCATGCCGAAGCCGGCATCGTCGTCGTGCCAGGCGCCCTCGTAGACGGAGGCATCGGGTGGCCCTTGGCGACGTAGGTGCCAACGCCCGATCTGGACGTGGGTGTCTTCTACAGACGCGATGGCGGCAGCGTCGCGGTCCTGGGGCAGGCCATTCCAGCGCGCCAGCCGCTCGGCGTGCAGCAAGCGTCCCGAGGCAACTTCGGTCAGTGCAGCATGCGCGAACAGGAGGTGGCGCGCGCGAAGGCGGCTGGCACCGTCCAGCGGGCGATCGGCCAGCGCCGTGCGCGTGCGAAAGAAGGTGATCTGAAAGCCATACAGCGCCGGACCGCCGGCGGTGAGGCTCAAGGCGCCGGTGACGTACCACCACTCGAGCCGGGTTCCCAGGTGGGCACCAAAGTCGCGTGGGAATCGCAGGGGTCGACCTGGACGCGGCAAGTCGTCGGCCTGAGGGTCTGCCACTGCCGCTTGGGGGGCCGTGCCCGCCAACCAGGGCAGAACCCCCGCGGCCGATCCCAGGGCGTGTGGCGTGGCCATCGTCCAGCGTGCCCAGCCGATCAAGCCGGGAAGGCCGGTAAGGCCGGCAAGGCCGGCAAGGCCGGCCACACCGCGTCGTCGCGTCAACAGGGTCGCCATGTCACCAGTCTTCCTTCACCGAACGCACCGCATCGGCCGAGGCGGCTGTTCGCGCGCTGAGTGCTGCCGTCAGGCTACCGGCCAGCAGCACGGCTGCGCACAGCAGCCCCAGTCGGTCCCAGGGCACGACCAGCTGCATCGTCCAATGAAAACTTTGGGGGTTGACCACGTGCACCAGCACTGCACTGACCGCCAGCCCCAGCACCAAGCCGGCCAGGGCGCCGGCGGCCGTCCAGGCGGCACCTTCACCGGCCACGATCGACACGATTTGCCAGCGCGTCAATCCCAGATGCGAGAGCAGGCCGAACTCCTTGCGTCGGGCCAAGACCTGAGCGGAGAAGCTGGCCGCGATGCCAAACAGGCCGATGCCGATGGCCAAGGCCTGCAGGTAGTAGGTGACGGCAAAGCTGCGGTCGAAGATCCGCATGGAGATGGCGCGGATCTGGGCTGGAACCGCAAACTCGATCAAGGCCGGTTGCGGCACCTTTTCTCGTAGCTGCCTTTGTACTTCTCCAACGTCCGCTCCGTCATCCAGGCTGATGGCCAGGTCGTTGATCCGGGTGTCGCCAGTGAGCGCCTGGTACTCGCGCAGATCAATGGCCACCGCGCCGAACTGTCTGGCGTAGTCGCGCCAGACGCCCTTGACGCGGATGCGAATGAGCGTGCTGCCGGAGCCACCGATGGTCGCCACAGGCAACTCCAGCAAGGTGCCGGGTCGCGCGCCATACAGCATCTCCATCGCTTCGGTCACGTAGCCGTCCAGGGCGGCATGCGTGTTGTCGACCGTGCTCACTGGCGGCGATGAAGGAGCCACCATCGGCAGCACCTGTGACACCCGGCGTCCCTGCAGGGCCTGTTCGCTCAGCGGTCTGGCCACCAGGCTGATGGCCGGCTTGGAAGGGTCCAGTACCACCGAGCGAACCCGGGCCGCATCGACCCGCGAGACGCCCGGTAGGGTGGCCGCAGCCTCCACGAATTCGGGAGGCAGGAAGGCGCCATCGCTGGCTGCTGAACTGGTGGCCGTTCGTGCGTAAAGATCAGCCGGCAGCACCTGCTCCAGCCACAGAGCCACCCCACTTCTGAAGCTGGCCACCATGATGGTCAGGGCCACGGCCAGGCTGAGGCTGGCCACCACTCCCGCCACGGCCACCGTGGCGGCCTGCCGCTCATGCCGTGCGCGGCCGACGGCCAGCACCGCCAGGGCATGGTCCTGTGGCCTGGCGCGGCGAAGCAGCCAATCCACCAGGGTCGGTACGCAGGCGATGCCGCCCAAGAGCAAGAAGGCCACGGCCACATACGCGCCCAGTGCCATGCCCTGCCAAGCAGGCGCGAAGGAAAGTGCTGTACCCACGACCACCAGGGCAGGGCCTGCCCAGCCGGGGATTGCGCGCTCGTGCGTACCGCCCAGGCCTTTGAGTGCCTGCGCTGCGGCCAGTCTTTGCGCCTGAAGGGCCGGTGCCCAGCCGCCCACCAGCGCGGCCAGCACCCCAAGGGCGGCAAATGCCAGGGCTGCAGGCACCGAGAACTGCAGGCTCGGCGCAATGCCGGGAAAATATCCACCCCCCAGGTCGCCGGCCAGCCAGTGCAGGGCCAGCCATGCCGCTGCGGTGCCCAGCAGCAGCCCCAGGGCGCTGCCGACCACGCCCAACACCATCGACTCGCACAGGATCAGGCGCATGCGCAGGCGTGCCGACAGGCCCATCACACCCAACAAGGCCAAGCTGGGTGTGCGCTGTGCCACCGACAGGGCCTGTACCGAAAACACCAGGAACGCTCCCACGAACAGGGCCACCAGGGCCAGCACCGTGAGGTTCACGCGGTAGGCACGCGACGCGGTGGACACGCGCTGGGTGTCATCGTCGGGCCCCTGGAGTCGCGCGCCCTTGGGCCACCAGGGCAGTGTCTGCCAGCGGGTACTCAACTCTGCGCGTGTGGCGCCCGGCGCCAGCCGCAGCTCGATGCGGCTCAGACGTCCGATCGCACCAAAGTGTTCCTGCGCGGCTGCAATGTCCGCCACCATCACCGGCGAGCCGCTGATCCCCACCGAACCCGCAACGGTGAATTCCTTCACGCCCAGGCCCGCCTGAAGCCGCACCGTCTGGCCCGGTCGAACGCCGAGCGCGCTGAGTGCGGCAGGGTTCAGAAACACGTGCTCAGGCAGCAGGAAGCCCAGTCGTTCACCGATCTCCGGCGCCACCCTCGGCATGAGGTCGGGTGCCACGGCGACCACGGTGAAGGCGTCGATGCCCATGAGCTTGATGCCCACACGTTCGACCTTGTCGCCGCCGGCCAGGATCGGAGAGCGAAGCGCATAGGTGTCGATCTCCAGCACGGGGCTGGCGGCCAGGACAGGGTCCTGCAACTGCACCTCCTCCCATACACGGTCATCGCAAGAATTGGGGCATTGCAGGGCACCGTCGGACTGCCCGGTGGCACTGCGTACCGCCGATGAGAACTCCGACAGTGCAGACTCGTTGATCAGGTGCACCGAAAAGGCAAGGGCCACGCCCAGGGCCACCGCCAACACGCCCACGCCCTGTCGCCATGGATGAAGTCGCCACTCGGGAACGCTGATGTCCCTGAGCAGGGTGAGCAGAAACCTCATCGTCCGGTGGGCTGCGCCATGCCATCGGCGCGCAGGTGCAGCACGCGGTCGGCGGCACGGGCTGCCGATTGCGAATGCGTCACCAGCACACAGGCGGCGTTCAGTTCATGCACCTGGTGGCGCAGCAGGTCGATGATGAGAGAGGCGGTCTCGGGGTCCAGATTGCCTGTCGGTTCATCGGCCAGCAGCAGCGCCGGACGGTGTACCAGCGCCCGGGCAATGGCCACGCGTTGCAATTGCCCGCCGGACAAGGTTCGGGGCTCGCGGCCATCGTAGCCCTCTAGACCAACCGATTGCAGCATCTGCCGCACGCGAACCTCCCGATCCGGGCGGGGCACATTCAGCAGCAGGAGCGGCAAGGCCACGTTCTGCGCCACGCTCAAGTGCGGCAACACGTGGAAGGCCTGAAACACGAATCCCACGCGCCGACGCCGCCACAGCGCCAGCGCGTCCTCGTCCAGGTCGCTCACATCGGTCTCGTGCAGGCGAATGCGGCCTTCGTCCAGACTGTCCAGGCCAGCCAATGCATTGAGCAGCGTCGACTTTCCAACGCCCGACTCGCCCAGGACGGCCACCATTTCGCCTGCCGCCACATCGAACGACACATCGGCAAATACCGGCGTCGTACCGTAACGCTTGCACAGGCCCTGGACCTTCAGCACACTGAACTCCCGTGTCGAACCACCAGGTCCACCACCGCATCGGCGCTGGCCGGATCCTGCGCATCCAGAACACAGCGACTCTTCATGCCGCGCAGCCAAGTCAGCTGCCGCTTGGCCAGCTGCCGGGTGGCGGCGATGCCAGTCTCCCGCACCAGGCGGCGCAGCGCCTCGCCCTCCAGACCCTCATCCAAGGCTGCCCAGGCCTGACGATAGCCCACACTGCGCATCGAGGGCAGGTCGGGGTGCAAGTCACCACGCGCGCGCAGGGCCTTAACCTCATCCACAAAGCCGTCGTCGAGCATGTAATCGAAGCGCAAGGCAATCCGCTCGTGCAGCCAGGCACGGTCCTTGGGCTCCAGGCTGATCAGAACGCGCGGCGGCAGCCCCCCCTGGGCAGCGCCTTGCGGTGAATGAAAGCTCGAGAGCGGCTTTCCGGTTTGGAGCCAAACTTCCAGGGCCCGTTGAATACGTTGGGCGTCGTTGACCTTCAGCCGATCAGCCGTGACGGGGTCGACCTGTCGCAGTTCCTCATGCAGGGCAGGCCAGCCGCGTTCGCGGCCTTGCGCCAACAGGGCATCACGCAGCTCAGGATCGGTGCTGGGCATGGCGTCGAGGCCATCGGCCAGCGCCTTGATGTAGAGCATGGTGCCGCCGACCAACAGGGGCAGACGCCCACGCGCATTGATCTCCCGAATCAACCGCCGCGCATCGGCGGCGAAGCGAGCCGCTGAATACCGGTCGGTCGGCTCCATCAAGTCGATGAGGTGGTGTGGAATCTGCGAGCGTTGGCGTACCGTCGGTTTGGCGGTACCGATGTCCATGCCGCGGTAGACCAGGGCAGAGTCCACGCTGACGATCTCGATGTTGACGCGGTGGGCCACCATGAGGCCCACCGCGCTCTTGCCGCTGGCGGTGGGGCCCACGAGGCCTACCCACCGGCTCAGTTCCTGTGGGTCATTCATGCCGAAGGCCCCGCCGTCGTGCCAGCTGCGTATGGGTGGTGCTCAAGCGAAGCGCTCATGCGCACCCAGGTAGCGCCATTGGCCTGGCGGCAGCTTGCCTAGCACCACACTGCCGATGCGTACTCGCTTCAAGCCCAGCACCTCGAGCCCCACCAACTCGCACATGCGTCTGATCTGGCGCTTGCGGCCCTCGCGCAACACGAAGCGCAGTTGGTCTTCGTTCTGCCAACTGACCTTGGCCGGTCTGAGCCTCACGCCGTCCAGCGTCAGGCCGTGGTTGAGCCTGGCCAAACCCTCAGCCGGCAACTGGCCGCCACCGCGCACGGCCACCCGCACCAGGTATTCCTTCTCGACATTCGAATCTTCACCGATCAGCTGCTTGGCTATCCGCCCATCCTGCGTGAGCACCAGAAGTCCGGTGGAGTCGATGTCCAGGCGCCCGGCAGGCGCCAGGTGCCGCAGGTGCCCAGGGTGGAATCGAACGGGGCCGCGGTCTTCTGCCCATCGTGTGTCGGCCTTGATCAGGGTCACCGCCGGTGGGTAGCCGTCCTCTGCCTGCCCGCTCACAAAGCCCACCGGCTTGTGCAGCAGCACCGTGACCCGCTGCGCCTGCTGCTGCCGAGCGGCCTGATCCACCTCGATACGGGCATCCGGATGTACCCGCTGCCCCAGCACGGCCATCTGGCCGTTGACCTTGACCCAACCGGCCTCGATCCATTCATCGGCCTCGCGCCGGGAAGCCAGGCCCAGTGCGGTCATCCGCTTGGACAACCGCTCGCCATCGGGGTGCGGGGGTGATCCAGGTGACGGTGTTCGAAGGTTCATGTCGACTCAGCGCCCGCGCATGAAGAGTTGATCGAGTTCGCGCAGCGTGACCTGCCGCCATGTAGGGCGACCGTGATTGCACTGGTCTGAGCGTTCGGTGCGTTCCATGTCGCGCAGCAGGGCGTTCATCTCTGGCAGCGTGAGCGAACGGTTGGCACGCACGGCGCCGTGGCAGGCCATGGATGCCAGCAGGTCGTCGCGGGTACGTCCCACCACGCGGCTTGCGCCCCATTGCGCCAGATCGGCGAGCACGCTGCGCGCCAAGACCACCGGGTCGACTTGCGTGAGCGCAGCCGGGCTGCTGCGCACTGCGAGCGTGGCCGGGCCCAGTGGCGAAAGGTCCAAGCCCAGCTCCTCCAAGGTCTTCGCATGGTCCTGGGCCGTCGCCATCTCCGCCGGCGACGCCGCGAAGCTCGCCGGAATCAGCAGAGGCTGTGAGGCCATCGCGCCGCCGCGTACGGCCTCGTCCGCTTTCAAGCGCTCATACACGATCCGCTCGTGCGCCGCATGCATGTCCACCACCACCAAGCCACGGTCGTTCTGCGCCAGGATGTAGATGCCGTGCAGTTGGGCGATGGCGCGACCCAGAGGCCACGCCTCTGTGCTGACAGCAGCATCGGACCCGGTGTCCAGTGGGGCATCAGGTGAGCGCCCGCTGGCGCCATCGAGGGCCTGTACCGCCGCGCTGGGCTGCCCGTGTGTGCCTGGTGCGGCTGGGTCGGGCCAAGCGCGGTACAGCGCATCGGCGGTCTGTAGAGCCAAGGCGGACTGCGTGGCTGTCTGGCGCCCGGTACTTGACCCCGTGTGGATCCAGGGGCTGGGCCGCTGTGGCCACTGGCCGGCGTCGGGCCCCGATCCCGCAGGCAGGGCAGTGGCCGCACGGGGTTGGGCCAGCACCACCTCCAAGGCCTTTTGCACCGACTGGTGGATGGCCCGCCCATCCCGAAATCGAACCTCGGTCTTGGCCGGGTGCACATTCACGTCCACCAACTCAGGGGCGACATCCAGGAACAGGACACACGCAGCCTGGCGCTGGCCATGCAGCACGTCTTCATAGGCCGCGCGCAGGGCGTGGCTGATGAGCTTGTCGCGGACGTAGCGGCCGTTCACAAAGACATGCTGGTGATCGGCTCGGGCGCGCGCCACATCCGGAAGACCGATGCGTCCGCGCAGGCGCATCGGTCCTGCGTCGGCCTGAACGGGAAGGCTGGCCGCATGGAACTCCTCGCCCAAGACCTCGCGAATGCGGCGGTGGCGGGGCGCATCGGCGGTGGCGCTGTCCTCGATCAGCGGGGGCACGCGCCACTGATGGACCAGCCGGCCTTCGTGCCACATCGAAAACGACACGTCCGGACGCGCCAGCGCGTGGCGGCGCATCACCTCCACACAGTGGGCCAGCTCGGTGGCTTCGCTCTTGAGGAACTTGCGCCTGGCCGGCGTGGAGAAGAACAGTTCGCGCACCTCCACTGTCGTTCCCACGCCGCGGGAGGCGGGCGTGAGTTCACCGCTTCGCGCTTCAAGGCTGGTGGCGTGCGACGCGTCAGCCGTCCGGCTGACGATCTTCAACTCCGACACCGATGCGATGGCCGCCAGGGCTTCACCGCGAAAGCCCATGGTGGACACCTGTTCCAGTTCCTGGAGGTTGCCGATCTTGCTGGTGGCGTGGCGCTTGAGCGCCAAGGCCAGTTGTTCTGCCGGAATGCCCTGACCATCGTCTTCGACCACGATGGCGCGTATGCCGCCTGCGCTCAGGCGCAGGACGATGTCCCGCGAGCCGGCATCCAGGGCGTTGTCCAACAGCTCCCTGACCACCGAGGCCGGCCGTTCGACCACCTCGCCGGCGGCGATCTGGCTGATCAGCTCATCGGGCAATTCGGCGATTGGCCGCATCGGTTGCCGAGCCAGACCCCGCGGGTGCGAAGTCGAGAGCGCCGCTGCGTCAGCCGTCGGCAGTGCGCCGTTCAGGCTGGGCGTTTCCGGCGGGGTGAAGGACATGTGGGCATTGTAGGGATGGGACAATACCCGCCCATGGACCTGGCCCTGTTTCTCATCGACTTCATCCTTCACGTCGACCGGCATCTGGCGGCCTTCGTGGCGGCCTACGGGCCATGGGTGTACGCGCTGTTGTTCGCCATCGTGTTCGTGGAAACCGGCCTGGTGGTGATGCCCTTTTTGCCGGGTGATTCGCTGTTGTTCGTCACCGGTGCCCTGGCCGGCGCCGGTCTCATCGACATCCAATGGGTAATACCCCTGTTGCTGATTGCGGCCATCGCTGGCGACCAGACCAACTACGCGATCGGTTCGCGTGTGGGGCAGAAGGTGTGGACCTGGGAGCAAAGTCGTTGGTTCAATCGCCGGGCTTTCGAGCAGGCGCATGGCTTCTATGAGCGCCACGGCGGCGTCACCATCATCGTGGCGCGCTTCATGCCTTTCATTCGCACCTTCGCCCCCTTCGTGGCGGGCGTGGCGGCCATGAACCACCGCATGTTCACGCTCTACAACGTGGTTGGGGCGGTGATCTGGGTCGTGGGCCTCACCTTGGCCGGCTACTGGTTCGGCAACCTCGAGTGGGTGCAACGACACTTGAGCAAGATCATCTGGGCGCTCATCATCATCCCAGGGCTCATCGCCATCGTCGGCGCCTGGCAGGCGCGTCGCTCAGCTGATCGATCAGCCAAGGGCAATCCGGCCTGAACGCACCCTAGCCGGCGTGCAGCGCGCGGCGCAGTTCGGCGGCGCAAAGCGCCACAGCCGTGTGGGCTTCTTCCAGCACCCGGCCCATCAGGATGAAGCCGTGAATCTGTCGCTCGAAGCACACATGGCTGCAGGCCACACCCGCCTGCGCCAGCGCCTGCGCATACTGCAGCCCCTCGTCGCGCAGCGGGTCGTAACCGGCGGTCAGCACCAGAGCCGGCGGCAGTCCGCCCAAGTTCGGGTGCAGCAAGGGTGATGCCCGCCAGTCGGTGTCCTGTTCCGGCCCACCCATGTAATGACGGTGGTACCAGGCCAGCATCTCGCGGGTCAGCAGATAGCCCTGGCCGTTGTGGGTGTGGGATGGGGCCACGCGGCGCATGTCCGTGGCCGGGTAGATCAGCAGCTGGTACCGCAGGGAGTCGAAGACATCGGTGGTGGACGCATCCCGAAGGCTGAGCGCCACCACCGCTGCCAGGTTGCCCCCGGCGCTGTCGCCCCCAACGGCCAGTCGATGGGCGTCGATACCCAGCGCATCGGCCTGCGAGTGCACCCACCGAGTTGCGACCACACAGTCGTCCACGGCGGCCGGAAAGCGGTGCTCCGGTGCCAGCCGGTAATCCACCGACACCACCACCACCCCGGCCTGTAGGGCCAACTCACGGCACAGCGTGTCGTGCGTGTCCAAGTCGCCGATCACCCACCCGCCACCATGGAAGAACACGAGCGCAGGCCGTTTTTCGTGGCCCTCGGTGGGTGAGGGGCGTATCACCCGAACGCGCACGGGTGGAGCCAGGGGGCTGTCAGGCTCCAGGTCCACCCACTCTGCCACTTCAGGCGGCTGGGGCTGCGTCAAGGGTTTGCGATCACGGTAGCTGCTGCGGGCATCGGGCACGGCCATCGTGTGCATGGGCGGCACTCCCCGGTCGATCATCAGTTGCAACAGGGCTTGGGCTTGTGGATGCAGCATGGTGACTGGCAGGTGGTGGGGTCAGAGCGCGCGGCGCCGGGCCATGGGTGGATTGCGGGCGAAGTACTGCCGCAACCCGCGGTGCAGGGCGTCGACCAGGCCGGCCTGGTAGTCGGCGTCGGCCAGGCGCCGCTCCTCTTCAGGGTTGGAGATGAAGGCGGTCTCCACCAGCACGCTGGGCACATCCGGCGCCTTGAGGACGGCAAAGCCCGCCTGTTCCACCTTGCGCTTGTGCAGCCGGCCCACACGGTCGAGTTGGCTCAGCAACACACCGCCAAGCTGTAGGCTGTCGTTGATCTGTGCGGTGGTGCTCATGTCGAGCATGGCGCGCATCACCTGCGCATCGGCAACTTGGGCGTTGATGCCGCCCACGGCATCCGATGCGTTCTCACGCTCGGCCATCCAGCGCGCGGCGGCGCTGCTGGCCCCTTGTGTGGACAGGGCATACACCGATGCACCTCGCGCCTGAGGCGTGAAGAAGGCATCAGCGTGGATGGAGACGAACAGGTCAGCCTGCACGCGACGTGCGCGCCGCACCCGCTCGCCCAGGGGCACAAAGTAGTCGCCATCGCGTGTCATGAAGGCGCGCATGCCAGGTGTGGCGTTGATGCGGTCGCGCAACTGCAGCCCGATGGAGAGGACCACGTCCTTTTCCTTCAGCCCCTTGGGTCCGATCGCACCCGGGTCTTCACCGCCGTGGCCGGGATCGATGGCCACCACGATCAGGCGCTCCAA
>JBEAWD010000138.1:0-8862 GCA_041160585.1 Pseudomonadota bacterium
TTTGTCAGTTGCCCATC
Organism: Pseudomonadota bacterium; assembly: GCA_041160585.1. GTDB lineage: Bacteria > Pseudomonadota > Gammaproteobacteria > Burkholderiales > Burkholderiaceae_C > RFTU01. The sequence continues at coordinate 18 of JBEAWD010000138.1, forward strand.
AGCCTGACCATTACACTCTCCTGCATGAAACTCATCGGCTCCCTGGCCAGTCCCTACGTGCGCAAGGTGCGCGTGGTGATGGCCGAAAAGAAGCTGGACTTCCAACTGGTCCTGGAAGACGTGTGGAACAGCGACGCCATCCTGCAGAGCAACCCCTTGGGCAAGGTGCCCTGCCTGATCATGGAAGGCGGTGAAGCCGTCTTCGATTCGCGTGTCATCGTCGAATACCTCGACACGCTGAGCCCCGTGGGCAAGCTCATCCCGTCCACCGGCCGTGAGCGTGCCGAGGTGCGCACCTGGGAAGCCCTGGCCGACGGCGTGCTGGATGCCCTGATCGCCATCCGCCTGGAAAACACCTGGGCCGGCCGTGCGCCAGAGCAACGCAGTGCCGCCTGGTGCGAACGCCAGATGGCCAAGGTCAGGGCCAGCCTGAAGGCCATGAACAATGCCCTGGGCGACAAGCCCTGGTGCAGCGGCAACCACTACAGCCTGGCCGACATTGCGGTGGGCTGCGTGACCGGCTACCTGGACTTCCGCTTCGCCGACCTGGACTGGCGTGCCGACCATCGCCACCTGGCCCGCCACCACGACAAGCTCGTGGTGCGTCAAAGCTTCATCGACAGCGCACCACCCAAGGCCTGAGCCCGGCCCGCCCTCAGCTGCGGTCCCCTCAGGTGCGGTCAGGTTGCGAAGCGCTCACTCGGCCCTTTGCATCATGAACACGGGCCGTGCCGTTGCGGCATTGGGATGTCCCGAGGCCACCGCGCGCTTGAGATCCATGCGAAGCTCGAACGTGTCGGCACTGGCCAACGGCCAAAAGGTTCGGAACATGTCGTTGGGCCACTCCTGTTCGCCCTGCTCGGCCGCCAGGATCGAGCCTTCGGCCACGAAGGGCAGCGCCGACGACAACAGCGTCACGCCTTGAGAACTCCGGCGCACGATGTGCGATGCGCTGATCTGCCCTGGGTGCATCAACCCTGCAGCCTGCACCAACTCCTTGAGCGCTTCTAACGTGTGCCGGTGAAAGCGCCACACGCGCTCGGCCTTGTCGGCTACCACCAGCGCCCGCTGCCGGTGGGGGTCTTGCGTGGCCACACCCGTGGGGCAGGCGCCCGTGTGACAACTCTGGGACTGAATGCAACCCAAGGCGAACATGAAGCCCCGGGCTGCGTTGCACCAGTCGGCCCCCAGCGCCATCATGCGCGCGATGTCGAAAGCGCTGACCACTTTGCCGGCTGCGCCGATCTTGATGCGGTCGCGCAGCTTCAGGCCCACCAGGGTGTTGTGCACCAGCAGCAGCCCCTCCTGAACCGGGGAGCCCATGTGGTCGGTGAACTCCAGCGGCGCCGCACCCGTGCCACCCTCGGCCCCGTCCACCACGATGAAGTCCGGCGTGATGCCGGTCTCCAGCATGGCCTTGCAGATGCCGAACCATTCCCAGGGGTGGCCGATGCACAGCTTGAAAGCCCACCGGCTTGCCACCGGACAAGGTGCGCAGCTTCTCGATGAACAGCATCATCTCGCGCGGCGTGGAAAACGCGCTGTGCGAGGCCGGACTCACGCAATCCTGACCGACCGGTACACCACGCGCCGCCGCAATCTCCGGCGTCACCTTCGGGCCTGGCAGCACCCCACCGTGGCCGGGCTTGGCGCCCTGGCTCAGCTTGATTTCGATCATCTTCACCTGCGGGTCGCAGGCGTTCTCCACAAATCGGGCCTCGCTGAAGGTGCCGTCCTCGTGGCGGCAGCCGAAATAGCCCGAGCCGATCTCCCAGATGAGATCTCCGCCGTGAAAACGGTGGTGCTCGCTGATCGATCCCTCCCCCGTGTCGTGGGCGAATTGGCCCTTGCGCGCGCCGCCGTTGAGGGCCCGAATCGCATGGGCCGACAGCGCGCCAAAGCTCATCGCGGAAATGTTGAAGACGCTGGCACGGTAGGGCTGCGTGCACGAGCTGCCACCGGCACCGATCTCCACGCGAAAGTCATGGCTGGGCACCGTGGTGGGCATGAGCGAGTGGTGGATCCATTCATACCCATCTGCCTGCACGTCGAGTTGCGTGCCGAAAGGCCGCTTGTCCGCATCGCCCTTGGCCCGCTGGTACACCAAGGAACGTTGTTGACGGGAAAACGGGGTCGCTTCGTGGTCACCCTCCAGGAAGTACTGCCGGATTTCCGGGCGGATGTACTCGAACAGAAAGCGCATGTGCCCGATCAGCGGGTAGTTGCGCAGGATGGCCCGCTTGGCTTGGGTCACATCACGCCAACCCTGCAGTCCACCGGCCAGGCCGATGAGGGCCACCAACCACCAGCCCAGGCCGCCGCCCGACACCGCCATGAACAGCCCGATCCATCCTGCCAGGCCAAACAGCAGCCAAGTTGAATAACGAATCGGCATCCCGCCGTCGATCATCGCAAGCCATCGGGGCATCTTGTCCTCCGCAAGTGGGCTCGCCGCAGGATAGGAGCAAGCGCTGGCCGCCACAACCGGAACACCCTCATCGCAAGCCAGGCCCGTCGGGCCTATACTCTTGCGCTCAGCGCCGATTTGTCCAGATTGCGGGCGCTCAAGAAATGCCGCTAAAAGGGACACCCCGGTGTCCGCTTCAGCGGCGCCGGGTTTTTTGTTTTCCAAGCAGCCTCACCGTGTCCGTCGGCATCGTCACCCCCCAACAGATGCAGTTCAGCGAGCCCCTGCCCCTGCGCAGCGGCGCGCAGTTACCCGCCTACGAACTTGCCTTTGAGACCTACGGCACGCTCAACGCCGAGCGCAGCAACGCGGTGCTGGTGTGCCATGCCCTGAACGCCAGCCACCATGTGGCCGGCACCTACGAAGGCCAGCCCAAGAACGTGGGCTGGTGGGACAACCTGGTGGGTCCGGGCAAGCCGCTGGACACCAACCGATTCTTCGTCATCGGCGTCAACAACCCGGGTTCATGCTTCGGCTCCACCGGCCCCACCCATACCAACCCCGCCACGGGCCAAGCCTGGGGTTCGGACTTCCCGGTCGTCACGGTGGAGGACTGGGTGGATGCGCAGGCACGCCTGCTAGACCGTCTGGGCATCGAACAACTCGCAGCCGTGCTGGGTGGCAGCCTGGGCGGCATGCAGGCCCTGGCCTGGAGCCTGCGTTACCCCCGACGCCTGCGCCATTGTGTGGCCGTGGCCACTGCACCCAACCTGTCGGCGCAGAACATCGCCTTCAACGAGGTGGCGCGCCGCGCCATCACCACCGACCCTGAATTCCACGGGGGCCATTACCTGCGTGAGGGCACCATTCCGCGCCGCGGCCTGCGTGTGGCGCGCATGATCGGCCATATCACCTACCTGTCCGACGATTCGATGGAGGCCAAGTTCGGCCGTGAGCTGCGCCACGGGGAGCTGAGCTACACCACGCAGGACATCGAGTTCCAGATCGAGAGCTACCTGCGCCATCAGGGCGACAAGTTCAGCGAGTACTTCGACGCCAACACCTACCTGTTGATCACCCGAGCGCTGGATTACTTCGACCCTGCCCGTGAACACGGCGGCAGCCTCAGCCGGGCCTTCGAAGCCGCTCGAAACGTGCGCTTCCTGGTCGTCAGCTTCACCACCGATTGGCGCTTCTCGCCCGCTCGTTCGCGCGAGATCGTCAAGGCCCTGGTCGATAACCAGGCCGCCGTGAGCTACGCCGAGATTGACGCCCCCCACGGCCACGACGCCTTCTTGCTGGACGACCTGCGTTACCACGCGGTGATGCGGCTGCGCTTTGAGAACATCGCACGCGAGGTAGGCGCATGAGCCGAGCGTTGACAACCGTGACCCATCGGTCCGCCCATCTGGGTGGAAGTCTCCCGGTCCACCTCGAGGCCATCGCGGCCCTGGTGCCCCCGGGTTCACGTGTGCTCGACCTGGGCTGCGGTCGAGGCGAGCTGCTGGCCCACCTGATCGAACAGCGTGGCTGCAGCGGCTACGGCGTGGAAATCGACGATGCCAACCTGCAGGCCTGCGTGCAAGGCGGCGTCGATGTCCTGCAGCTCAACCTCGAAGATGGCCTGGCGATGTTCGCCGACCACAGCTTCGACGTGGTGCTGCAGCTGCAAACCCTGCAACACCTGAAGAACACCGAGACCATGCTGCGCGAAACCGCCCGCGTGGGCCGCATGGGCATCGTGAGCTTCCCCAACTTCGCCCATTGGCCGAACCGGCTGTCTGTCTTGCGCGGGCGCATGCCCGTGACCAAGGCCTTGCCCTACCAGTGGTACGACACGCCCAACATCCGGGTGTCCACCTTCGCCGACTTCGACGTGCTGGCCCAGCGCAACGGACTGCGCGTGCTGCAGCGCTTTGGGCTGCAGGGCGGGCAGCGGGTGGACACGCTGCCCAATCTGATGGCCAGCGTGGCGGTGTTCCAGTTCGACCGGGTCTAGGCGCCTGCACCCCGACCCGGTCGGCCCGCCGGGATCAGGCCTGGCGCGCCTGCGCCTTCTTGACCTTCAGTCGCCAGGCGTGCAGCAAGGGCTCGGTGTAGCCATTGGGCTGCTCCAGGCCCTTGAACACCAGGTCGCAGGCGGCCTTGAAGGCCATCGAGCCGGCCAGGTCGTCCGACATGCGCTGGTAGGACGGATCGCCTGAGTTCTGCCAGTCCACCACGGCAGCCATGCGCTTGAAGGTGTCCATCACCTGTTTCTTGCTGACGATACCGTGCAGCAACCAGTTGGCGATGTGCTGGCTGGAAATCCGCAGCGTGGCGCGGTCTTCCATCAGGCCCACGTTGTGGATGTCGGGCACCTTGGAGCAGCCCACGCCCTGGTCCACCCAGCGCACCACATAGCCCAGGATGCCCTGAACGTTGTTGTCGAGCTCGGCCTGCTTCTCTGCCTCAGTCCAGAAGGGCACGAGGGCGCAAGGGATCTGCAGGATGGAATCCAACAGGTTCTCTTCCATGGCGCGCGACTTGTCGGTGCGCACGAACACATCCATGCTTTTGAGCAGGCTGGCCACATCCACCTGGTGATAGTGCAGTGCGTGCAGGGTGGCGGCGGTGGGCGAAGGTACCCAGGCGGTGTTGGCGCCAGCCTGCGGGTGGGCGATCTTCTGCTTCATCATCTCGGCCATCAGGTCGGGCATGGCCCACATGCCCTTGCCGATCTGGGCGCGGCCGCGCAGGCCGCAGGCCAGGCCGATCTGGACGTTGTTGAGCTCATAGGCCCGCAGCCACTGCGCGTTCTTGATCAACGGCTTGCGCACCATGGCGCCGGCGTGCATGGCGGTGTGGATCTCATCGCCCGTGCGGTCCAGGAAGCCGGTGTTGATGAAGGCCACACGGTGCTTGGCGGCGTTGATGCAGGCCGCCAGGTTCACGCTGGTGCGGCGTTCCTCGTCCATGATGCCCAGCTTGACGGTGTTGGGCTTGAGGCCCAGCAGGGCTTCCACACGGGCGAACAGTTCATCGGCAAAGGCCACCTCCGCCGGGCCGTGCATCTTGGGCTTGACGATGTAGACCGAGCCCTTGCGGGAGTTGCGGACGGTCTGGCCCTTGGCGGGCTTGAGGTCGTGCAGCGCAATGGCCACGGTGACCACGGCATCCATGATCCCTTCGGGGATCTCCGCGCCCTTGTCACCCCACAGGATGGCCGGGTTCGTCATCAGATGGCCCACATTGCGCACGAACAGCAGCGAGCGGCCGTGTAGGGTCACCGGCTTGCCATTGGCGCCGATGTAGCGGCGGTCTTCGTTCAGGCGCCGCGTGAAGGTCTTGCCACCCTTGGCCACTTCCTCGGTCAAGGTACCCTTGAGGATACCCAGCCAGTTCGCGTAGCCCGCCACCTTGTCCGGTGCATCCACCGCGGCCACCGAATCCTCCAGGTCGAGAATCGTGCTCAGGGCCGACTCCACCACCAGGTCGCTGACGCCGGCGGCGTCGGTCTTGCCGATGGGGTGCTGGCGGTCGACCTGGATTTCCAGGTGGATGCCGTTGTGGCGCAGCAGCACGGCCGATGGCGCGGCTTGGCTGCCCTGGTAACCAATGAACTGCGCCGGGTGGGCCAGGCCCGTGACCGTGCCGTTCTGTAGCCTGACCTTGAGCACGCCTGCCTGCACGCTGTAGAGCGCGCTGTCCCGATGGGAACCCTGGGCCAGGGGCGCCACGCGGTCCAACACATGGCGCGCATACTCGATCACCTTGGCCCCGCGCACCGGGTTGTAGGCGCCGCGTCGCTCGGCCCCATTGGCCTCGCTGATCACATCCGTGCCGTACAACGCGTCATAAAGCGAGCCCCAACGCGCGTTGGCCGCGTTCAAGGCGTAACGGGCGTTGAGGATGGGCACCACCAGCTGCGGGCCGGCCAGCTTGGCCACCTCGTCGTCCACGTTGGCGGTCTCGCACTGCACCTGCTCAGGCGTGGGCACCAGATAGCCGATCTCCTTGAGGAAGGCCTTGTACTGGGGCAGGTTGCCGATCGGGCCGGGGTTGGCCTTGTGCCAAGCGTCCAGCTTCAGTTGCATCTGGTCGCGCTCGGCCAGCAGGGCTGCGTTCCTGGGGGCCAGATCGTGCACGATGGCCGCAAAGCCTTTCCAGAAGGCCCGGGTGTCCAGGCCCGTGCCGGGCAGCACCTGCTTTTCGATGAAATCATGAAGTTCGGCGGCCACTTGCAGGCCATGGGTCGCAATTCGATTGGTCATGTCGCGAAGGTCACAGGGTCAGGAAAACCCGCTATTGTCTTCCATGGCCGCAAAGCCCCGGACGCTGCCCGGACCAGCGGCGTCCAGCACCGCCGCCGCGCCGCGCCCGCACCTAGAATCGACGCCATGATCCAAGTGAAACAAGCGTTGCAGGCCGCGTTGGAAGCGGCTGTGGGCGCGGTGGCCCCCGGCCACACCCTGAACGTGGCCTTCGAATCGCCCCGGCAGGCCTCCCATGGTGACCTGGCCGTCACCGCCGCCATGGCCCTGGCGCGCCCCCTGAAGAAGAATCCGCGAGAGTTGGCGCAGTCCCTGGTCGAGGCCCTCAAGGCGCAAGCGGCCGTGCAGCAGTGGGTACAAGACCTTGAGATTGCAGGGCCTGGCTTCATCAACCTGCGCCTGAAGCCCGCCGCGCGCCAAACCGTGGTGGCCGAGGTGCTGCAGCATGGCGCCTGCTTCGGTCGCCGCGCGGCCAACGGACAGCGCGTGATGGTCGAGTTCGTATCGGCCAACCCCACCGGGCCGCTGCACGTGGGGCACGGCCGGCAGGCCGCCCTGGGTGACGCGCTGTGCACGCTGCTGGAATCGCAGGGCGCACAGGTGCACCGCGAGTTCTACTACAACGACGCCGGCGTGCAGATCGCCACGCTCGCCCTGTCGGTACAGGCACGTGCCCGGGGCTTGAAGCCCGGTGACGCCCAGTGGCCCGAATCGGCCTACAACGGTGACTACATCGGCGACATCGCTCAGGATTTCCTGGCCCGCCAGACCGTCAAGGCCGACGACCGCGAGTTCACCGCCACCGGTGATGTCGACGACCTCGACAGCATCCGCCAGTTCGCTGTGGCCTACCTGCGCCACGAACAGGACCTGGACCTGCAGGCCTTCGGGGTGCGATTCGACCACTACTACCTCGAAAGTGGCCTCTACACCAGCGGCCGAGTGGATCAGGCCGTGCAGCGCCTGGTGTCCGCCGGCAAAACCTACGAGGAAGGCGGCGCGCTGTGGCTGCGCTCCACCGACTACGGCGACGACAAGGACCGCGTGATGCGCAAGTCCGCCACGGTCGATGCCGAAGGCCGCGAGATGCAGGGCGGCTACACCTACTTCGTCCCGGATGTGGCTTACCACATCCACAAGTGGGAACGGGGCTTTGAGCAGGTCATCAACGTGCAGGGCAGCGACCATCACGGCACCATCGCCCGCGTGCGCGCCGGCCTGCAAGCCGCCGGCGTGGGCATCCCCCAGGGCTGGCCCGATTACGTGCTGCACAAGATGGTCACCGTGATGAAGGGTGGCCAGGAGGTCAAGATCTCCAAGCGCGCGGGCAGCTACGTCACGCTGCGCGACCTGATCGACTGGACCAGCCGCGACGCGGTCCGCTTCTTCCTCATCAGCCGCAAGGCCGACACCGAGTTCACCTTCGACGTTGACCTTGCCCTGCAGCAGAACGACGAGAACCCCGTGTTCTACGTCCAGTACGCGCATGCCCGGATCTGCTCGGTGCTCGATCAGTTCGTGCAGGGCGGCGGCGATCTCGCTGCGCTGGGCCAAGCCAAGCTGAGCCTGCTCAACGCACCCACGGAAGCGGCGCTCATGCTCAAACTGGCGCAGTACCCCGATGTGCTGACGAGTGCCGCCCAAGACCTGGCGCCGCACGATCTGGCCTTCTATGCCCGCGACTTGGCCGGCGCCTTCCACAGCTACTACGCGGCCGAGCGCTTCCTGGTTCCGGATGCGGAACTGGCGCGCGCCCGCCTGGCCCTGCTGCAGGCCACACGGCAGGTGCTGGCCAACGCCCTGGCGGTGGTGGGCGTGAGCGCACCGCAGCGCCTGGAACGCCAGACCGAAACGGAGACAGCGGCATGAACAAGGAACGTGGCGGCACACTCATCGGCCTGGTCCTGGGCCTTCTGTTGGGCTTGGGCGTTGCCCTGGCGGTGGCCCTGTATGTGAGCAAGGTACCCGTGCCCTTCATCGACAAGTTGCCCCAGCGTACAGCCGACCAGGACAGCGCCGAGGCCGAACGCAACAAGAACTGGAACCCCAACGCCCCGCTGGCGGGCAAGGCCGGCGTGCCGGCCAGCACCGCGGCCGAGCCGGCGGCGGGTACCGCGGAGGCGAGCACGGCCCCACCCCAGGCGGCGCCCGCCCCAGCCACCTCATCCGCAGCGCCTGCCGCGGC
>JBEAWD010000194.1:0-16432 GCA_041160585.1 Pseudomonadota bacterium
CCGTGATGCGTTCTCCCAGCCGCGCGCGACCACGGGCCAGCATCGCCAAGGCCACAGGGTGCCCGAGAGTCGGGCTGAAAAAGCTGGAGGTCACATAGCCCTCAATGGGCCCAGGTAGCGGCGACCTGAGCACATGGGCACCGACGGGTAGACACGTTTGGCGTTCAACCGGTAACAGCCCCACCAACTGCATGCGATCGGGATCACGTGCTGCCGGCCGCGTCAGTGAACGGCGTCCAACGAAGTTCGCCGTCTTACGATCGATGCCACGATCCATGCCGACATCACCGGGCAGCGTGGTGCCATCAGTGTCACCGCCCACATGCAGGTAACCCTTTTCGGTACGCATCACCATCAACGCATCGATGCCGTACGGAACCACGCCCAAGTCCTGCCCAGCGTGCCACAGGAGATCCATCAGTTCGACGGTGCGCGATGCCGGCAGATTGACCTCATAGCCCAGTTCGCCGTTGAAGCTTGCCCTCAGAACGCGCAAGCGGCTTCCCCGATTCTGAATCTGAAGCATGGTCATGTGCTTCATGGCGCCAGGGGCCAGCGCCGCATCAAATCCAACGGCTTCCAGCAGGGCCCAGGCCTTGGTACCGCTGATCGTCACGTTTCCCCAAGCGGAGGTGACGTTGGTGACCAGTACGCGATGGTTCACATACTCGCACTGCAGCCACTCCTCGAAAGCCAGTGCCACTCGCTCAGCGCCGCCGGAGGTGGTGTTCACCCAAAAATGGTGGTGATCAAGGCGGGTCACGATGCCATCGTCGATGATGACCCCGTTATCATTGAGCAGGATGCCATAGCGAGCGCCGCCGACCGGCAGTGTCGACATCGTGCCCACGTACATAAGGTCCAGGAATTCCGCTGCATCTGGGCCGAACACTTCGATCTTGCCCAGGGGCGAGCCCTCGAAGATTCCAACCATTCGACGCACTTGCAAGGCCTCACGCTGTGCGGCCTCCTCGAGGCTCTCGCCCGCGCGAGGGTAGGCCGCAGGACGCAGCCAGCCACCGAATTCCTCCAATAGCGCGCCTCGGGCAACGTGCCATTCATGCCCCGGCATTCGCCTTAGGGGCTTGATGCGCTCTCCGCTGCGGCCTGCGGCCAAGGCGTTGATCGTTACTGGCCTGAACGGTGGCCGAAACTTGGTAGTGCCGACTTCAGGAGGCCTGCGCTGTGTCTGCCCACCCATCAACACGATGGCATTCACATTGCTGGTCTTACCCTGATCGGTTGCCATCCCAACAGTCGTGTAGCGCTTGAGATGCTCCACCGAACGGTAGTTCTCCTGCGCAGCCAGGACCACGTCGCCGGCCACCACATCATTCTGGAGATCCACGAACACCTTGCCCGTCCGGTGACCTTGCGCAGCCAACGCCTTAGCACTTGGACGGTTATCGGCCGGCACCGCCCCAGCATCTACATCACCGGCGCATGCGCCAACCACCTGGATCCCTGCTAACTCACTGGAGGGCACGAACATCGAAGACCGTTCATCCCAACGCAACTTCCCCCCGGCCATCGAGTAAAGATTCACTGCAGGCGTCCATCCGCCAGCCACAGCAATGCAGTCCGCTGACACCTCAAGTCGTATGCTCCCCTGGTGGTCGATCACAGTGGCCCCCATCACGGCTCGGCTGCCATGCACTGCCGTGATCGCGCTGCCCAGGTAAATGGGAACGCCCGCTGGAGCGCTCACGCCCGGTGCAGTCCGATGGTCGACGATTCCCACCACCTCGATCCCGACCTCTTGTAGGGTTCGGGCAACACCATAAGCACTGTCGCAAGCGCCGGCCACCAACACCCGGTGTCCGCAGGCCACGCCGTAGAGCTCAGCGTAGCGCTGCACCGCGCTGGCCAGCATCACGCCTGGCCTGTCGTTGTCGGGAAACAGCATCGGCCGCTCAAAGGCCCCACATGCGATCACAAATCGGTCAGCTCGCACCTTCCATAGACGCTCACGAAGACCTTGAGCCGATCCATCAGTGCAATGCTCAAAAGTTTGAACAGCCGCCGCGAGTTGATCGTCATACAGGCCAAAGACCGTGCAGCCTGTTTCCACACGAACACCTAGCCGCACCGCCTCATCGGCCAAGGCGGCCACGCGGGCGCGTCCACCCCCGCCCTGCGCAGCGATCCAACCGCCCAGCCGGGGCTGCCCCTCCATGAGCAGCACTTCCCGGCCGACACGCGCTTCGCGCACGGCAGCCTCCAGCCCGGCCAGGCCACCTCCGATCACCAGGGTGCTCACGCCCACCGACCGCTCGTCGTACTGGTCGGGGTCAGCACCCGCTTGAGCATCAGCAGCGTGTCCGAGGCCCGCTGCCCGCCGAATCACGGGCTCGAACCACCGCCAGCCCGGCCACATGAAGGTCTTGTAGTAGAAGCCCGCAGGCAGCAGCGAAGCGAACCGAGAGCCCAGCGCACCAATGTCGAAATCGAGGCTCGGCCATGCATTTCCAGGACGGGCGATCAGTCCGTTGGTCAAGGCAATTTCCGTGGCCTTGGTGTTGGGCGTGCGCCGCGCGCCATCCCCTACGTCCAACAGACCCGTCGATTCCTCTACACCGCAAGAGAAGATCCCACGCGAGCGATGCAATTTGAAGCTGCGCCCCACGCGCACAACACCGCTAGCCAGCAGCGCTGAAGCCAGCGTGTCGCCAGGGTGACCCGAAAACGCTCTGTCGTTGAAACAGAAGCCCCAGGCTCGCGATCGATCAATCCAGGCGCCAGCGGGCGCAGGCAGCCGATAGCCGCTCATCGCCCAGCTCCAGGTTCCGGATCGGTAATGCCGTAAACCACATCAATCTCATGGGTGAGAGTGTTGCGTCTGACGTTGAACCACATGCCACAGCCAAAGGTGTGGCGCCAACGCTCGGCATGGGCTCCCTTTGGGTTTTCGCGGAAGAAAAGATACCTGCTCCAGGTCTCGTCGTCGCAGCTCAGCGGCGGGCGAGCAATACCCGTAGTTCCCCCGCAGTCGAACTCATGCAACGTTCTTGGACCACACCAGGGGCATGTCAGTTGCATCAGGTTGGGTCCGTCAATGCGCGATACCGGCCGCCGCGGCCTCATCGACCAAACGACCGCTGCGGAATCGCTCCAGTTGGAAGGGCTCAGCCAACTCGTGGCTGCGGCCGGTAGCCAGCCAATGTGCCAAGGTCCATCCGCCAACGGGAATCGCTTTGAACCCGCCCGTACCCCAGCCGCAATTGATGGCAAGCCCAGGCACGGGTGTGGGGCCGATGATCGGGCTGGAATCCGGCACTACATCCACGATACCAGCCCACTGCCTCAGCAAGCGCAGGCGTCCAAGTGATGGAAACATTTCGGCGGTCGCTGCCAACACCTGCTGCATCACGTCGAAACTGCCGCGTTGAGCATAGGACGGAAAGTGATCCAGCGCGCCGCCGATCACGACTTCTCCCTTGTCGCTCTGGCTCCAATAGGTTCCCAAAGCAGGCGACAGTGTCACCGTGTTGAGTACGGGCTTAACCGGCTCGGTCACCATCGCTTGCAGCGCATAGCTGGTGATCGGCAGATCAAATCCCGCCATGCGTGCCATGACCGAAGAGTGGCCTGCCACGGCCAATGCCACTTGGCCGGCGCGGATCGGCCCATGCTGAGTGTGTACGCCGGCCACAGACGCCCCATGCTTCAGGAACCCCGTAACGGGACAGTTCTGGATGATGTCCACACCCAGGGCCGAGGCGGCGCGGGCATAGCCCCAAGCCACTGCATCGTGCCGTGCAGGACCGGCGCGACGCTGTATCAGGCCTCCGACGATGGGATACCGCGCGTCGCTGCCGAAGTTCAGTCGCGGCTCCAGCATCTTCAGCTCGTGCACACTAAGAAGGTCGGCATCGATGCCGTTGCAGCGCATGGCATTGGCCCAACGACTTTGGGCATCCAGATCATGCCGGGAGTGGGCAAGCGTCACCACTCCGCGCGGACTGTGCATGATGTTGTAGTTGAGCTCCCGAGACAAATCTTCGTACAGACGCAAGGAGAAGTCGTACAGGCGCGCACTCTCGCGGTAGAGATAATTCGAGCGGACGATCGTGGTGTTACGGCCTGTGTTGCCACCGCCGATCCAGCCTGCCTCGACGACAGCAACGTTCGAGATGCCATGGTTCTTAGCCAGGTAATACGCAGTGGCCAAGCCGTGCCCACCACCGCCCACAACCACGACATCATAGAAAGCCTTCGGCACCGCATCGCGCCATGCCGGCGCCCAATCACGGTGCCCAAGACGGGCAGCGGCCAGCAGATTCCAAAGCGAGTACCTGTGACGCACGGCCATTCACGCCAGTGCGAAACGCCGCAGAAGCGCGACGGGGTCTGGGTCTCGCGACATCAGTTTCCGAAACGCCTCCCCAGCTGGGCGCAGGTGCCCGGCGGTGAGGATAGCCTCGCGCCAGCGTTGCGCGAAAGTCGAATCCGCCAGGCCCAGGGGCGCGGCCGCAAGAGACTCCACTACATCAGCCGCCATCATGTCCGACCACAAATAGGAATACAGCCCTGCGTCATACTTACCGCCAAAGCTGTGGACACTGTTGGCCACGCAAAGAATCAGATCCCAGCATGTCGGCATCCCGAGCTCGTCAAGGGTCTCGCGCTCTACCGCTTCAGCATTGATGTCGACAGTCTCGTCCGTGGCCATCAAGTGGAGCTTGAGATCCACGACAGCTGATCCTAAGTAGTCTAGGTTCACGCTGAAAATCCGGTCGGCCTTCAGGCTGGCCTCAAGCTTGTCCAGCAAGTCCTCTGGGATGGGCTCATTCGATTCGTGATGACGCGCAAAGCGACGAAGGAGCTCGCGATCACGCAGCCAGTATTCATGTAGAAGCGACGGGAGTTCCACCATATCCCAGGCCACGGCCAAGCTGCCCAGGGAGGGATAGCGCGCCCCGTCCATCAGCATGTGCAGGGCATGACCAAATTCGTGAAAAAGGACGTTGGCGTATTCCCAAGCCAATAGTGCAGGCTTCCCCGGCTCGGGCACAGGCAGACCTGAAACCACATTGGAGATGGGCAGGACGCGCCCGTCGAAGGTTTCTGCGGCGCGTATCCGATGCTGGTGCGAACCGTGCATCTTGCCCGGTCGTTGGAAGAGATCAAGGTACAGGACGCCCACCACATCATCAGAGCGCGACACCTCGAAGACGCGGATGCTCGGGTGCAAGACCTCAACGCCGTGCAACTCTCGAAACGAAAGGCCATGCATGCACTGAGCCGACCAGAACAGGGCTTGACTGATTCGCTCCAGCGACAAGTAAGGCGCTATGGTCTCTAGGTCGAAGTTGAAGCGTCGCCGCCGCAGCTTCTCGCTGTAATGAAGACGGTCCCATGGGGCGAGCTCGGTGTCCGCACCTTCCTCATTCGCCAGAGCTTGTAGGTCTGCAACGTGCTGAGTCGTGGCCCGCCGGACCACCTTCCAGGTCTTCAGCATCGCGGCCATCGCGGTCTCCGGTGAACCAGCCATCCGGTCGGCCAACATGGCATGTGCGTGGCTGGGGTAGCCCATCAGACGAGCCCGCTCCCCTCTTAGGCGAAGCATTTCACGGATCAAGGGACGGTTGTCGTTAGGGCCCTCATTCGCGCCGCGGCGGTCCCACAGTCGCCAAACCCTCTCGCGCCATTCGCGACGAGTCGAATGGGTAAGAAAGGGCCAAACGGCCGGCCGCTGGTTTGGAATCGCCCATACCCCGGGGCGACCGCGCTCGGCTGCTGCCCGCGCTGCGGCCTCGCGCTGCACCTCGGGCAGGCCAGCGAGATCTGACTCCTCCTCTAGCCAGGTGATCTGCTCGTTCTGCTCCTGCAGCAGGTTACGGCTGAACTGGGATGACAGGGCGGCCAGGCGAACACCGATCTCGCGCAAGCGCGTTCTGCCCTGATCGCTCAAACAGACGCCGGCACGCTGAAGACGAATGTGCAGAACCTCGAGCAGACGGATCTGCTGCTGATCCAATCCGCTGGATTTTCGGGACTCCCAGACACACTCGACACGCTGAAAGAAGTGACGGTCCTGCGCAATCTCGAGCTCGAGATCGGAGACCATCGGGGTCATCCGCTGCATGAGGGAGCCGATCTCGGAGTTACTTGCGGTTTGCGCCACGGCAGAAGCCAGTGAGTAGATATCGCGCAGCTCGCGGCTGCAGCGCTCCAGTGCAGCCACGGTGTTGTCAAAGCTTGGGTCTGCGGTGTTTTCAACGATGGCGCGAAACGCTGCACGCTTGCACTCGATGGCGGCCAATAGGGCCTGCTCGATCGCAGCTGGCGTCGCGTTCTCATACGGAGGTAACCCCCCGTAGGGTCCCGCCCAGGGTAGACGTAGTGCAGCAACCGCGGTCGCGGCCGCTGTTGAGGCGTTCGCTTCGTCAACTTGATTCAACCGAGCACCTGATCGAGAAATCTGCGTACGGGCGGTACGGCCACATTCGGCAGCATGCAGAGCGCATGTCCCTGGCCCATCACCTCATGCACGTGCCAACCCAGAGCCTCAAGAGTGCGGCGATGCCGGCGGATGGAAGTGGCGATGGGCACCGGAATGCCGGCTTCCTCCAGATCACCCTCGCTCCCGAACACATTCATGCGAGGGCAGTTGATCCGCGCCACCGCATCACGCTCGGGCCAGGCCGAAATACTGAGGCCGTAATGGATCCATTGCGCGTACTGACCTGGTTGCCGCAGGACCACACGGGATGAAGGCTCTGGATTAGGCAGCTTGAGTTGAGCAGCGGCCAAGAGGGCCGAATAGGGCGCCCCTAAAGCGGGCCAACCTCCCACCACCAATGCGCTGAGCCTATCGGTTCGGCAAGCCAATTGCAGACCAACATTGCCTCCCCACGAATAGCCCCAATAGGCAAATTGATCGAACCCAGCGGCCGTGGCTACACCCAGCAGATCGGCGCACACCCGTGAAGCCGTCAAGGCCTCCGGTTCGATGTCGCGGCTTCCGCCGATGCTGGGATAGTCCACCAACAGCACGCGGTAACGATCGGTCAGCTGATCCAGATAGCCCTGCAGCACCGGTGCCATCTCGGAACCAAAGATCTCTTCGAACGAAGCCATCATAGGCAAGGTGATCAGCAGTGGTTGACCACCCTCGGGCCCATGCAGGGCATAGAACACGCCAGTGGCAGAGTCAAGCGGCACGTTGATCCAACCAATCGTGCACGACCTGTTCCAAGACCGGAAGCGTCACCGCACCGGCAGCCATCAGCTGATCGTGATAGTCGCGAAGTTTGAACTTGGGGCCCAGGCGCTCCTGCGCGCGCTGCCGCAGCTCACGAAACTTCAACCCGCCCAACATGTAACCCAAAGCCTGGGCTGGCATCGCGATGTAGCGGTCAACTTCAGCCTCAATGGCCTGCTTTGTCAGCGTCAAACGCTCGACCATGTACTGGATAGCCTGGTCTCGGCTCCAGCCCTTGAGGTGCAGCCCCGTGTCCACGACGAGCCGGCAGGCCCGCCACATCTCCATGTCCAACCGGCCAAAGCGATCGTGAGGGGTGACGTAGAGTTTCAGTTCTTCGCCCAAGCCCTCACAGTACATCGCCCAACCCTCCAGGCACGCGCTGTACTTCGTGAAGTTCGCTCGCCGGAACATCGGCAGGGTCGACATCTCCTGCATCAAGGCGATATGCATCAGGTGGCCCGGCCAAGCCTCGTGAAGAACAAGAGACACATGCAGATAGCCTGGCACCCGATCGGGCAGGCCGCTGACCCAAAACACACCGGGACCAGAGGCATCGGCGGGGCTGGGCTGCGCGTAGGCCAGAGGAAGTTTCTCAGCCAGAGAGGCCGGAATCGACTCCACGCCGTATGTCGCGCGAGGCACGCGCCCGATGATTGCAGGTATCTTGCCGTCAATGCGCTTGGCCAGTGCCTGTACTCGCTCCAGTAGCGCATCGGCAGTCGGAGATACGAACGCTGGCTCCTCGCGCAGATAGCGCCGGTACCCCGCAACATCACCCTTGAACCCAGCCTCCTCGGCGACTTCGGCAATCTCGTGCTCCAGCCGCGCCACCTCGGCCAGCCCCAGGTCATGAATCGCCTCGGGTGACCATTCTTCGCTGGTGGTGAAGTGACGAACCCAATGGCTATAGAACGCGGCGCCTAAAGGCGTATCGGTGCAAGCCACAGTATCCCGGGCCTTGGGCATCAAAACCTGTTCCATGAAATCCGCCAGGCGAGAAAGGGTCGGCAAGATTTCTCGGCCAATGATCTCGCTGGCACGCTCTTGCTGCTCCATGAAGTGAGCGTCTTTGGTCACAATCGCGCGCTTGAAGGGACCAAACCAGGCTGTCTGTTCAACGGGACCTGATGCTGCCGAGCGCAAATTGACCAGGGCGGCGCTCAGCACGGTTCGAGGGTGCCGGATTCCCCGCTCATCGCCTAAGGCAAGACACGCTCGAATGTCCGTGAAATATCTGGGAAGGGTCTGCAGGCGATCAACGTACAACTTCGCCTCCTCAGCGCGCTGGATCTGCGTCGTATTGGCGAAGTAAATGGTGTTGAACTCAGGTCCCGCGGGTAGCAGCCAGGGACGCAGATGCGAATCAGTGGCGTAGGTTTTGCAGAGATCGCGCAACTCCCGCTTCAACAATCGGTGGGTGATACGGTCCTGACCCAACAGATTCTCAAGGGGAATCAGGCGCAGTTCAGCGAGCATGGCGTCGGCTTGGGTCGCCCGACGCTGATGATCTTCGGGGGACTCCCGAAACATGATGGGGTCGTCGTTGGCTTGCCCAGCCAGATATGCCGAAAGCGGGAATTCGAATCTCAGGAACTGCCAGTAGCGCTCTGCCAGTTCGCTCAAGTCAACGGCGGTCCTTTCAGCCATGACCGGGCTCCTTCCAAACCTCACGTGCCAGTCGAATCAAATTCCCGCCAAGCACAGCCCTCAAGTCCTCGTCCCGATAGCCCCAACCCTGAAGCACAGAAACGATCTCCTCCAGTTGCTCCGGCTGCACAAATTGCGCGTCCAATTCGTAACCCATTCCAGAGGGAAAGGTCGACTTCATCGCTTCCACATAGGCGGTCAGTTCCGCCGTGTCGAACACGTAATCAAGGGCTATCGACACATGTTGAGGACCCACCAGCTGCACGACATGATCCACATGACGCGCATAGGCCTCACTGGACACGTCGTTCTTCCCCAGGAAGATACCCACACCGTTGATACCCACCAATCCCCCACTGGCCGCGCAAGCTTGGATCAGATCGTCAGGAATGTTTCGCGGATGAGGGTGCAGCGCCGCGCAGTTGCTGTGCGAAAAGATGACCGGCCGGGTCGCTGCGTCAAAGACATCCCGCACCGTTCTGTGTCCCGTGTGGCTCACGCAGACCTGCATACCCACGCGCTCCATCTCCGCAAGCACACGATGCCCAAAGGGAGTCAGCCCCTCATCGGTGGCCTGACAGCCGCCACCGACTCGGTTGGGTAGGTTGTACGCCATCAGCATCCAGCGCACGCCCAGATCGTAATAAAGCTGGATGAGACTAATTTGGTCGCCGATGGCATTGGTGCCCTCAATGTCAAACCCGACAGCGAGCCGGTTTGTTGATCGCGCCGCGGCCACGTCTTCCGGTCGGGTCAACAGCAGATACCCATCAGGGCGTGCAGCCAGCCAATGACGAAGCGCCGCCAACATGCGCAAATGCTCTTCGGGGCCCTGCTCTCCAAATCCGACGTTCACGGTCACCGCATCGAAACCGGCGGCCTTGTGGCGTTGGAGTTGAGGCAAGAAGGATGAATCCCAAGGCCGCAGCGGCATGCAGGCGTGGTGGTCCCAAACGAGCGTGTCTTCGATCAGGCGGCGGGCAGCGCTGACGGTCATGAAGGGTGTAACCGAACGGAGTTGAACAGGAAACACCTTATGCCGAGAACGCCGGGCCTGGGTTAGGCTGTGCAGAGCAATATTTAGGGGATTGCACTCGATGCATCAACAGGCTCAGGCCACGAAAGATCTCCCCTCGGCCCTCGATTTTGATCGCGAATGGGCTCGCGCAGCTTCGGAGGACGGTCGCTCACAGCGAATTTCGCGCAACGTCATGCGCACCATCTACGCGCCCCCCTATGGAAGTGGCACCACTGACACCGTCCGTCTTGCCGATGGTTCGCTGGTCAACGTCATCAACTGCGTCGTGCCGAGAACTGAGCACTGGACCTACTCCGACCGCGAAGCGATGATCACGCTGCGTGCGTCCTTGGCCTGTGACGTCGAGTTTCGCTACGGCGCTTCACCACCGCTGGTATTCAACCGGCCCGAGTTGACCCTGACCAGCATCCCGGCCGGGCTGCCCATGAGCGCAACCATCGCCGCCGGCGCCCGGCAACAGGGCATCGTGGCGGTATTTCGGGCGCGCACGTTTGCATCACGCTTTGGTCTGCTGACCGATGAGCTACCTGGCGAACTGGCGACTGCGATCCATGGAAAGGCCCAAATGGGACGCCTGGCTTCGTTCCCGATCGACCAGCGGATTGCCACCCTAATTGGTGACACGCTTGACAGTCGTCTGCATGGGGAGCTGAGAACGCTGCAGCTGGCTGGCCGAATTGCCGAGTTGGTGGCCTATGCACTGGAGGCAATGTTGCACCAAAGCGAGTCGCGAACCGCTGCATTCTCGAGAAGGCGAGACCTGGATCTGGCCCAAATCGCCAGGATGCGGCTGGACCGCGACTATCGCCATCCGCCAAAGTTCGCGGATCTTGCGCGGGAGATCGGCACCAGCCAGAACAAGCTCAAGTCGGTCTTCAAAGAGGCCTTCGGCATCACCATGGCCGACTACTGCCTCGAGCGACGGATTCGGGAGGCACAACTGCTGTTGATGGAGGCCACACTGACCATCGCACAGGTGGCAGAACGAGTGGGGTACGAACACCAGAGCAGCTTTGCCTCCGCATTCAGCGGCCAGGTGGGCATGTCTCCTCGAGAGTATCGAAAGCACCGAGCCCCCTTCAGCCTCGATCTTCCAGCCGCCGGATCGTGATGGGGAGTTCCCCGAGAGTTGGTCGATTCTCCTAAATTTTCGGTGCAAAGCCGCACACTTGGAACGGCTATCGCTCCTATGGTTCCGCAACTGAACCCGAGGAGCGACCATGAAAAGCCCATTTCGCCTGAGTCTTCTGGCCACCGCTATCGCCACCGCGCTGCCTGTTGGGGCACAACAGGTGGCGGCCAGCGCTCCCCCCAAGGAAAGTGATGACCAAAAGGTCGTGGTCACCTCCAGCAAGCGCCTGGAGCGTCAGCGTGATGTGGCGGGCACCGTGTCGGTACTCGATGGGGCCGACCTTGAACGTCGGGGCTCCCGCGATCAGGAAGATAGCCTGAAGCTCGCGCCCGGTGTCCAGTTCAATAAGGGCGACATTGCCAGCAACACCATCACCATCCGTGGCATCGGTACGCAAACGGCCAACGAAGGAGGCGGCGCTCAGCAGGCTCCGACAGGCTCGTACCTCGAAGATGTTCCGATGGCTTCGCCTTTGGGCAAGGGTACGGTACTGGATCCCCTTTTGTGGGACATGGACAGGGTGGAAGTTCTTCGCGGTCCCCAGGGTGTGCTTTTCGGATCAGGCTCCTTGGGAGGTGCCGTTCGCTACCTCTTCAACAAGCCGCGTTTCGGTCAGTTCGAAGCCAGCCTCAAGGGGGAGTACGCGTCGGTATCAGAGGGCAGCAGCGCCCTTTCAACCTACGGCATGCTGAACACACCCTTATCAGAAACCGTGGCCCTACGCGTCGTCGCCTTCGACCGCCGCGACCCGGGTTACATCGACAACCTCGGCACCAAGAAAAAAGATGCCAATGATGTGCAACAGCGAGGCGGGCGAGCACTGCTGTCCATCAGGCCTAACAAGGATTTGACGGCCACCCTGATCTTGAGTTCGCAGAAGACCGATCAGGGCGATACGTTCAGCGTGTCGCCTGACCCCAAGAAGGTGCAACACAACTCTCCCAACAACTCAAGTCGCAGCAGCACGACCGATTTCAACAGCCTGACCATCGATTGGAATCTTGGATCCCACACCCTGACGTCCATCACAGGAAATTGGCGCAACAAAGGATCCGCCCTGATCGACGACACCGAACTGTTCGCGAGCCAGGGCATCGTTGTTCCCCAGGTGTATCGCCCCACCACCAGTTCCATGAAGGCCACTTCACAGGAACTACGGATTGCAAGCAACCCCGGTGGCGCGTTGAGCTATGTCGCAGGTGTATTTGTCCAGAATGTCTCTGCCTCCGGCACCGGCCAGCAGATTGATCCGTCGGCGGCATTCGGGATTGCTACCCTCGTCGACTTGAAGAGTCAAGGGAGCGGCAGTGAGCGTGCCGTATTCGTGGATACAGAGTACAACTTTGGAAATGGATGGACTGCAGGAGCCGGTTTGCGGCATTACCGCACTGAGGTCGACAGCAGTTCCACGGGGACGCAGTTTGGAGCACCCTCGAATGTGGGGCCGATTGCGACGAATGACAGTGGCGTCACTCCCAAGTTCACGACCAAATACAAGATCAGTGATAACGCCCAATGGTATGCAGTGGCCTCCAAGGGCTATCGGTATGGCGGCGTGAATGGATCTGCCCCCTTCAAGGCCTATAAGTCGGATTCGCTGTGGAGCTACGAAACAGGCGTGAGACTCTCACCGAGTCAAGATCTACAGGTCAACCTGACAGCCTTCCTGCTCGACTGGAAGGACGCTCAGTTCACCTACTTCATTCCCCCTACCCCCACCAGTCGCCTGCCTCAGTCGGGGATCGACAACGTGGGTAAAGCGCGCAGCACGGGTCTGGAAGCCCAACTGCGCTATCGCCTCACGGCTTCATTGGACGTGGCGGCCTCTGCCGCCTTCATCAACGCAGAAACCCAGGTTCCGGTGGCCATCCCGGCTGGTCGAAGCGCCGTCACGGCGCCCGCAGGCTCTCGTCTACCGGGCACACCAGATCTGCAAACTGCCCTTCAGACCAACTATCGGTTCGCCGGCCCCTTCGATTCGCAAGGCAGGGTCAACGCCACCTACACGCATGTGGGGGATCGCGTGATGTTCCTGGGTGGCAACAAGCCCGCAGACGCCTATGACACGATTGATCTCGGCATCAACTTCGCCAAGGGGAACTGGACAGTCGCCTCAGGGCTTATGAATGCGGGAAACTCCAAGGGAGTGATGAGCATCACCGGCGCACCTGCGGGCGTCGGCACATTTGCTCAGTACTTCCTGCAAC
This sequence comes from Pseudomonadota bacterium, assembly GCA_041160585.1. Classification (GTDB taxonomy): domain Bacteria; phylum Pseudomonadota; class Gammaproteobacteria; order Burkholderiales; family Burkholderiaceae_C; genus RFTU01. The sequence continues at coordinate 13,236 of JBEAWD010000194.1, forward strand.
GCCCAAGAACCTTCACCGTTTCGGTCAGGTACGACTATTGAATCTGGTGTGAGCGAACCCACGGCCTTGATGCCCAACAAGGACTCACGCGCCAGTTGGCGCGTGTTGGCGGGCTGTTGCATCGTTGGCATCTTCGGCGTCACGGCCCTTTACGGCACGACGTTTGGCCTGATGATGCTGCCGATGCAAAGGGAGCTGGGCTGGTCGCGGGGCGACATCAGTTTTGCGCTGACGCTCATGTCTTTGATCGGCCCGGCCATCCTGCCACTGGTGGGTTGGGTGATCGACAAGGTACCTTTGCGGCCCCTGATCCTTTGGGGCGTCTGTCTTCAATCGCTGAGCTTGGCTGCCTTCGGTTTCATGGAAGGTAGTGTCTGGGTCTACTATGGCCTAAACCTGGTGATGATCTTCACGGCCTCTGGCGCTTCGGTACTCACCCTCAGCAAGCTGCTTCAAACTTGGTTTGACAAGGCTCTTGGTCGCGCGCTGGGCATCCTGTTTGCGATCGGCGCTGTGGGTGCAGTCATTCATCCGCAGGTCGTAGGCTGGGTCATCAGGCAAGCAAGTTGGCGTGAGGCGTTTTGGGTCATGGGCATGATGAGCCTGATCTTTGGTGGGGTCGCGGCCTGGTGGCTGATCCATGAGCCTCCAAAGTCAGGGGCACCGGAAGCCGCCCCGCCTTCCAAAATTGAGGTGCCTCCCACAAGCCGTGTTTCGCCAGTTTCCATGGCATCCTTTCTGAAGGATCGCCTATGGTGGAACCTGGCTATTTGGAACATGCTCTTCGGTTTGGCCGCAGGCGGCACACTCGTGCACTTCGCAGCACTCATGCAGGATCGCGGTCTCACACTCACACAGGCCGCTTCGGCCATCAGTTTGGTCGGCCTTGGTGGATTCATCGGCAACCTGGCAGCGGGCTGGCTGATCGATCACACATCGGCCAAGAAACTAGCCCGTTTCTTCGTCCTTGCACCGCTGGGTGCTACCGCGCTGTTGTTCTTTGGCTCCGGTCTCGCGGTGGCCATCACGGCTGCAGTCTTGCTGGGTATGTTCAATTCAGGCGACCACAGCCTGTCAATGTTTCTGGCACGGCGTTATTTCAGCGCAGAAACTTTCGGCCGCGCCTCGGCGACGCAGCAGATGGCCACGGTCCTCGGGAGCGGAACTGCCCCATGGCTGATGGGGATGGTGCATGATCGAACCGGCAGCTATGACATCGCCATGATCGTTGCCATGAGTGCCTTTGTGTTGGCGGCAGTAGCCGCGTGGATGCTGCCTGAGTTCCGGACATCGACAGTCTCATCTCGGCCCGGGCCGCCCGCGGCCACACAAGCGTCTTGAGATGATGCGCGCCATGCGCAATTTGCTACTTTCGCTTTTGAGCCGGGAATGGGCGGGGCTTCCACTGGCCCTGATTGTTGGTCTTCTTTTTGCGATAGCCGCGCTGGCTACCGAGGGCCTATTCCGCTCTGCACTCTTCCTTTTGGGCGCCTTTGCGCTGATCTTACTGACCGTGGCCTCGGTGCGCCACCTTCTCGTCTTGTCCGCCACTCGACGCGCCTATCCACCGCCGGGTCGCATGGTAAACCTGGGTGGCTATAGGGTTCATGTGTTGGCCGAAGGCCAAGCACGCGAGGGGCGGCCTGCAATCGTGTGGTTTGCCGGCGGGCACACAGGAGGGCTGGCCATGCATCATCTTCACCGCGCCACGAAGACCGAGACGCGCTCGATTCTGATCGACCGCCCCGGGACTGGCTGGAGCGACGTAGGGCCATTTCCACGAAGTACCGCGAAGGAGGCCCAAGAGGTAATCCTTGCGCTGGAACACGCGGGGGAACCAGGGCCTTTCATTTGGGTGGGACATTCCTTCGGTGGGCTGCTTGCGGCGAATGTGGCCAGACGACGGCCCGATCTCGTGCATACCCTCGTATTGTTGGATCCGACCCCTCTGGAGACGATCGTATTCGGCCCTCGGCTAAGCGCGATCAAGGACATGCGTCGGACGGCATGGATGTCAGGGCTGGCACATCTATTCGGCGTCAACCTGCAGCGAAGAGCTGAGCAGCAGTTGAACAAATCTCCCGCACACCAGCGCGTGACGCGGTCGATTGAACAGGTTCTGGGGCCAGAGGTGATCGCGGCGCGATGCCTCGAGGCGCGAGCGGGTACCTGCTTCTCAAATGCGTCCATCTTCGATGAACTGACACCGGAAGGGGTCGCCGCGTGCGCGTGGGACACCGTGGTGTATGACGGTGACCTTGGTGACTTGCCAGTCTGGTTGGTGGCTCCGAAGGAATCGCTCGACGCCGACATTGCTGCCCTTCCCGAGGCTCAATCCGCCCAGGCCTCTAGCGCTCATCGCATGATGCGCTTCTTCGCCGCAACGCGCGAGCGCTATCTAGCCACATCCACCAAGGCTTGCCGCATCGTGGCGCCGAGCGGATCAGGGCACAACTTTATTTATGAAGAGCCCGAGTTCACGGTTGCCGTGATTAGAGAGTTGCTTGAGAAAACCGGGCAGGTTAGATAGACCCACTCAAGGATCGCGCGGGGCGGGCTCGAATCCTCGTACGGGTCGAGCGCCTGATCGGTGGTATTCCTGGGCAGCATCGCAACCTTGCCGGTGGCATCAGCGAACTCAAGATCGATGTAGGCCCGGGTTACGGGGTCCAACTAAACGCAGCGCGGAAATCGACTGTTGCTGCTTCTGGCCGGAGGCGACAAGTCGAGTCAAGCAGACGATATCGAACTGGACCGAAACTTCCAGGAGTAGCGCAGCATGGCCCGGGTGTCCAAAGCGTCCTCCAAGACGCAAACCACTCCCTACGATGTTGCGGAGCACCTGCGTACGCCGGAAGAGATGGCAGCGTACCTCGACGCCTGGCTCGAGGAAGCGCCCGATGATGTGTCCGGTATCGCCAAGGCGCTGGGTGACATCGCACAAGCCAAGGGAATGACCCAAGTCGCCCTGGACGCCGGCCTGAGCCGCGAGAGCTTGTACCGGGCCCTCAGCGCAGACGGGAATCCGAGCTTCGCGACTGTGCTCAAAGTTGCGCGCGCATTAGGCGTCAAGTTCCATGCCGAGCCGGCTTGATCGTGGAGCAACACCAGTCAACCCGCGGCCACCGCCTCCGAGTCGGCACATGGAGGGCCTTGACTGCCCTCACCGCCACGGCCGCGATCACGTTGTCTAGCGG
>JBEAWD010000228.1:0-7524 GCA_041160585.1 Pseudomonadota bacterium
GACGCGCCCATGCCCAACATGATGACCATCATCATCACGCCCAGCAGTTTGGTTTCGAATTCTGTGACCATGGTTGTCAACCTTCAGATGCCATCGCCTGTGCACGCAGTTCACGCCGCAGCACCTTGCCGATCGGGGTCTTGGGCAAATCCTGGCGGATCACCACACGACGGGGGACCTTGTAACCGGTGAGTTGTGCCTTGCAGTGCGCCAGCACCGCGGCCTCGGTCAACGAAGCCTCGTGCCCTGGATTGGGGACCACATAGACCTGAACGGCTTCACCGCTGCTGCCATCGGCCACGCCGATGGCGGCCACCTCCAGCACGGATTCCATCTGTGCGATCACGTCCTCCACTTCATTGGGGTAGACGTTGAAGCCACTGACCAGGATCATGTCCTTCTTGCGGTCGACGATACGCATGAAGCCATCGGCATCCATGACGGCCACGTCGCCGGTCTTCAGCCAGGGCCCATCGAAGCTGCGGGCCGTCTCTTCATCCTGTTGCCAATACCCCTGCATGACCTGTGGGCCGCGGACCTGGATCTCACCCGGTTCACCGACACCGACCAAACGACCCGCGTCGTCCACCAGTCGCACATCGGTGCCAGGGGCAGGGATCCCGATGCCTGTACGGTGCGTCGGACCAGACAGGGGATTGAACGTCACCACCGGCGAGGTTTCGGTGAGCCCGTAACCTTCAGCGATGGGTGCGCCGGTCACTTCGCGCCAGCGCTGGGCCACCGCGGCGTGCAGGGCCGTACCGCCGGCAATCGCCGCCTTGAGGTGGCGTGGCGGGTAGGCCAGAAACCACTCCTCGTTGAGCAAGGCGTTGAACAGGGTGTTGACCCCAGTGATCCAGGTCACGGGATAGTTCTCCACGGCGCGCTGAAGGTTTTGGATGGGCCGCGGGCTGGGAACCAACACATTGTGGGCGCCCATCGAAAGGAAGCCCAGCAGATTGGCCGTGAAGGCGAACACGTGGTACAGGGGCAGGGCCGTCAGCACGCAGTCCTGCCCCGGACTCATGTGGCTGCGGCCCATGGCCAGCATCTGTTGCACATTGTTCAGAAGATTCCCATGGGTGAGCATGGCGCCCTTGCTAACGCCGGTGGTCCCACCGGTGTACTGCAGCACCGCCAGGTCGTGGGGCTTCAGTGAATGCCAGTCCAACAGGCCGGGATCGGCCCCCAGGGCCGACCTCCCCTGCGCCAGAGCTGGCGCCAGCCGAACATGGGGCACCGTGACAGGGGGCAGCGACCGATTCCAGACCTTCTGCACCAAGCGGATGAGTGCGCGCGGTACGGCCGGGAAGAACGCCGTCAAGTCGGCCACCACCACGCGTTCGATCTTCGTTTGGGCCAGTACCTCGGGCAGCTTGTCCGCGAACAGGTCGACGACAACCAGCACGCGTGCGCCGGCATCGTTGAACTGGTGGATCATTTCCCGCGCGGTGTACAGCGGGTTGGTGTTCACCAGCACACAGCCGGCCTTGAACACGCCGAAGGCCACCACTGGGTAGCCCAGGCTGTTGGGCAACTGCACCGCCACCCGGTCGCCACGCCGCAGTCCAAGCCCCTTGAGCAAAAAGGCCGCAAAGGCGTCGGACGCCTCATCAACCTGCGCGAAGGTCAAGCTGCCGTTCATGCCATTGGGCATGACGCATGTGTAGGCCGGTTGCTTGGGGTCCAGACTGGAGTAGGTGCGGCAGCGTTCGCTGATCAGTGCGGGCACGCTATCGTGCGTGGGCGCGGGCAGCTCAGGCTCGATACCCGCAGCGGCATAGGCCGCGCGCCAGGGTTGGGCAGTTGCATCCATGGTGGTGTGCGACAAGAGCAGCCGCAAGAAAACGGGAGCTTGCGAATCTAGACGGATCAAAGATTCGGATAAAGCAGATCCCTGGTGAATCTCATTCCCTAAAAACCTGAGCCCAGAGCCCAAAGCGATGGGCCAGGGCCGACCCAGAAGGGCCCGCGGGCTACTTCAACGCCAACCAGATTTCGTTTTTACGCATGAACCAGGGCACCCAGGGACCGTTGTAGCGGGCGTACACGGGCTCGCCTTCGGTCTGCAAACCCGCGGCCTTCGCCGCGCTGCGAAGCTTGGCCAGGTGCTCATCGTAGTTGGCCTGGGTCCAGGTTCCCGAGTAGGTGATGGCCACCACCCGCTGCTCGGCCACCGGCTTGAGCGTCACGCGCGGGTCCAGCGGCTCGGGCAGGGTCTCCATCGTGAACGAGGAAGGCATCATGAACTGAACTGCGTAACCCTGCCCACCTTCCACGGGCATCTGGGCCACCGGTGCGGTCATGGCGATCTTCATCGGTTGCGGCGACTGCGTCACGGGTGCGGTCATCGCAATCTTTCGGTCGCCCTTGTTGCGGCCGAAGATGTAGCCCCCCAGGAACGAAAAACCTTGGTTGCCAGCCTGTTCGGCCGGGCCCGGCACCACGACTTCCGCCACGATATAGGGGTCGTAGCGCCGAACCTCGATGCTGTCGGTTGCCAAGACCGTCTCCACCCGGTAGCGGGGCTGTTCAATGGCCTGGGCCGGCGCACCCGCCGCCAAACCAAGGGCCAGGGCAGCAGCCCCGGCGATCGTTCTTGCGCTCTTTAAAGTGCTCATGATGAGTTTCCTGGAGTCTTCGCCAATGCTGGACTGTGAGCGCAAACGCCGCGGGGTGCAGTCGGCTACCGATAAGTCCCCCGTTTCGTCCCGACTTTGATCCCGGGACTTTGGGATCTAATGCCCACGATAGTGGGAAAGTTGGCCCGGCACGATGGGGCGGGCCAACGGTGTGCCCGTCACACGGAATCGAACGAGTTCAATGACGCTGAAGAAATTCCTCGCCGTCCTGTCCGGCGTGCTGCTGGCGTGTCTGCTGGGCGCATCGATGTGGTTCTGGTTCACCCCTGTGGGCGTGAACAACTACATCAACAAGATCACCCTACAGGCGCTGCTGCGTTCACCGGAGTCCCTTTCTTCCTTGGGATTCCTGGACGACACGCCGCTGGACTTTCATGGTCATCGCCTGACGGCCTTCACCCGCGAGGAAGAGCTCGCCACACTCGACTTCATCCGACGTGCCCGTGAGGGCTTGAACCGATACGGGCCCGAAGGGCTGGACCCGCAGGAGCGACTGACCTGGCACATCGCCGCCTGGATGATGGAAGACCAACTCGCCCAGGGACGCTTCGAGCGGGGCGGCTATCGGCTCACCCAGCTCGACGGTGTCACGGTGCAGCTGCCGCAGTTCCTGACCGATGTGCATCCGGTGCGAAGCCGCAGCGGAGCTGAGCGCTACCTCAAGCGCCTCGAGGCCTTCGGCGAAATTCTGCAGCAGGCCCACCATCGCGTGTCCGACGATCGAGATCACGGTGTGGTGCCGCCCGACTTCATCGTCCGTCGAGTCTTGGAACAGCTGCGCGCTTTCATTGCGCCCCAGGCGGCCGACCATGTCCTTGTGCGCAGCCTGGGCGACCGTTTGGCGGCGGTGGAGTCTGTCGATCAGGCCCTACGCAGCGACTTCGAGCGGCGCGCCCAGGCCATCGTAGAAGGCCGTATCGTGCCGGCCTATCGACGTCTCATCTCCCTGCATGAAGACCTGCTTACCCGCACCGACTCGCGCGCCGGGATCGCGCGCATTCCACAAGGCCGTGAAATCTATGAAGCGGCCCTGGCGTCGCACACCACCACACGCCTGTCCGCTGACGAAATCCATGCGCTGGGCCTGCCCGAGGTGGGTCGGCTCAAGCGTGAGATGCAAGAGATTCTCAACGCCCAGGGTATCGGCCGGCCCACGCAAGACTTGCACGTTCGGATCGCGGCGCTGAATGCACAGGCCGGGCAGATCTTTCCCAATACCGATGAGGGCCGCAAGGCCATGATCGATCACCTGATGGACATCCACGAGAAGGTGATGCGTGTGGCGCCGCGACACTTCAAGACGGTGCCTCCTCATCCGCTTGAAATCGTGAGGGTGCCCGAGTATCAGCAGGACGGAAGCCCCGGCGGCTACTACAGCAGCCCCGCCCTCGACGGGTCAAGACCCGGGCGCTTCTACATCAACCAAAAGGACACGGCTGACAACCCCCGCTGGACCTTGGCGAGCTTCATGATCCATGAGGGAGCGCCCGGGCACCATTTCCAAGCGGCTGCCGCCCTGTCCATCGAGGGTGTTCCCCTGATGCGCCAAATGGCCAACTTCACCGCCTATGCCGAAGGTTGGGCGCTGTACGCTGAACGCATCGCCAAGACTGACATGGGGCTGTACGACGGTGACCCGCTGGGTGACCTGGGCCGGCTGCAGGCCGAGATGTTCCGCGCTGCACGCCTGGTGGTGGACACAGGCTTGCACGCCAAAGGCTGGACCCGCGAAAAGGCCATCGGCTACATGATCGAACACACCGGTATGCCCGTGGCCGAACTCGAGCGCGAAGTCGAGCGTTATGTGGTGTCGCCAGGCCAGGCCACCGCATACATGGTTGGACTGTTGGCCATTTTGGACATGCGGCGCAGGGCCGAGGCTGCTTTGGGGACTCGGTTCGATGCGCGAGAGTTCCATGAGGTCGTGCTGATGAACGGGGCCATGCCGCTGGACCTGCTGAGAGACACGGTTGAGCGATGGGTTGAACGCGAAGCGGGGGCGCGCGCCCGACCATGAGTGCTCAGCCCATCTCCAAGGCCGACCGCATCGAAGCGCTCGACGTCATGCGCGGCATCGCGCTATTGGGCATTTTCATCATGAACATGCCGGGATTCAGCAGCAGCTTCTTCGGTACCGAGGACTCCATTCGCATCAAGGCTGAGGACTACAGCTTCCTTGACTCGGCCATCTTCATGATGAACGCTGCCCTGCTCGAAGGGAAGTTCAACGGCCTGTTCACCCTGCTCTTCGGCATGGGCATCGCCCTGCAGCTGGAGCGTCTTTCGGCGGCCGGTCAGCCTGCCGTGGTGCTGCGCCGGCTGGCTGTCCTGCTGGCGTTCGGCCTTCTGCACACCTGCCTGCTCTGGGGCGGTGACGTGCTGCACATCTATGCGGTGTTGGGCCTGGTGCTGTGGGCGGTGCGCGATTGGTCACCGGGTCGGTTGTTGGTGCTGGGCCTGGCCCTGCTGCTGTCGCAGTTCGCCCATGGGGTGGTGATGGCCCAATTCTGGACACTCGAAGGCCACCAAGCGGAGCAGCGCTTCCTCGCGCACCAGATGGCGTTGGACAATTTGGTGTACGGCAGCGGCCCCTGGTGGCAGGGCGTGGCCCTGAGGGCGCAGGAGACCTGGTGGTTCTACACGCACGAGTTCCTGTGGCCGGCCAGCAGTTGGTTCTGGCTAGCCCTGCTGACCACCGCCATCCTTGGCCTCTGGGTACAGCGCAGCGGTTGGCTGCGCCCTGACGCGCAGGTCGCCGCTTGGATCGCCTCTGCGGCGGGTCTGCGGGGATTGGCGGCAATCTTCGGCGTGGCTCTGGCACTGTGGTGGGGCAGCAGCCACTTGGGCGCGGGTCACGACACCAGCCAACCCCCCACACCCGAGGTGATGCTGGGCTGGATGCTGGGCGACACCCACCGGGTGCTGATGGTGCTGTGCTATGCGGGCCTGATCCTGCGCTGGTGCCAGCGCTCAGCAGGGCAAGCCTTTCGGCTGCACCTATCGCGTGTCGGTCGCATGCCGTTGACGATGTACCTCATGCAGTCCCTCATGGGCACCTTCATCTTCCACGGTTGGGGCCTGGGTCAATGGGACCAGTGGGGCCCGGCCGCCCTCACCGGCCTGGCGGTGCTGCTCTATGCCGGCGTGCAGGTGCCGCTGGCCGGATGGTGGCTGTCGCGCTTTGAGATGGGGCCAGCCGAAGCGATTTGGCGGCGCCTGAGCTACGGTGCACCTCTGAGGAAACCTTGAGGTGTAATCGTAGGCCGGCCGGACCTTCGAGACTTCCACATGACGCAAGACGCCCCCACCAACCAACCACCGTCCTACACACCGCCGCCTGTTTGGGCTTGGGACCAGGCCAACGGGGGGCGGTTCGCCAACATCAACCGCCCGGTGTCCGGGGCCACGCACGATCAGGCGCTACCGGTGGGAAAGCACCCCCTGCAGTTGTACTCGCTGGGCACGCCCAATGGGCAGAAAGTCACCATCCTGCTGGAAGAGCTGCTTGCCCTGGGTCACAACGGTGCGGAATACGACGCCTGGCTGATCAACATCGGCGAGGGCCAGCAGTTCGGCAGCGGCTTCGTCTCGGTGAACCCCAACTCCAAGATTCCCGCCCTGCTCGATCGCAGCACGGCCGAGCCCACGCGCGTCTTCGAAAGCGGCGCCATCATGGTGTACCTGGCCGAAAAGTTTGGCGCCTTTCTGCCCAAGGACGGCGCCGCGCGGGCCGAGTGCATGAGTTGGCTGTTCTGGCAGATGGGCAGCGCGCCGTTCGTGGGCGGCGGGTTTGGCCACTTTTATGCCTACGCGCCCTTCAAGATCGAGTACGCCATCAACCGTTATGCAATGGAAACCAAGCGGCAGATGGACGTGCTCAACCGCCTGCTGGCCGATCGCCGCTTTGTGTGCGGCGACGACTACACCATCGCCGACATGGCCATCTGGCCTTGGTATGGCGGCATGGCCAAGGGCCTGCTGTACAACGCGGGGGAATTCCTGCAGGTGCAGGACTACACCCACGTGGTCCGATGGGCAGACGAGTTGGCGGCGCGGCCGGCGGTGCAGCGCGGCCGGCGAGTGAACAAAGTCAGCGGCGACCCCGCGCTGCAGTTGCGCGAACGTCACGACGCGAAGGACTTCGACCTTCGCCCGTCGACCTAGACGACGCACGCTGGGCGCCGGCCGCCGCGACGGGCTGCCCGGTTGGTGGGCTAGCCGGTTGAAGGCAATCGCCGCAAAGCCCATACAGGGTCAGGTCATGGGATTCGACCTGGAAGCCCGTTGGAGCCAACTTGGAGAGGTCACCAGGGCAGGCGTGCACGTCGAACACGCGTTGGCAGCGGCGGCACTGGAAGTGGTGATGGTGGTGGTGCCCCGCCCGCTCGTAACGGGTGATCTCCGATGGCAATGAAACCGGCGCGAGCTGCCCCTCCTCCACCAGCGCCTTGAGCCCGCGATACACGGTCGCCAGACTCAGTCCCGGCACGTCCTGCTGCGCGGCCGCCAGCACCTCGGCCGGAAGCAGGGGGCGGCCGGCTTGTTCAATTGCCAGGCGGATGGCGGCTCGCTGCCGCGTATTGCGTTCCATCGCTATCCTTGTTATTGCAACTGCATTCGCATTAGAATCAGCGATGCACTTTCACTTCTGACAAACCTGATCATGCCAAATCCACCGATCGAATCCGTTCCTGCACCACTCAGCCTGCGCTTGCCCCCGATCGGCTTGGCCGCGGTGGCCCTGGCCGCCTCGCTGGGCACCGCTTCCCTACACGCGCAGACGCCGGCACCTCAAGCGCGCCCAACGCCCACCACTGGCTGGCAGTGGGGTGCGGTCATCGACACCGCCTATATGGGCAAGGCGGTGCCCCTGGGCGTTCGC